>CAYRMM010000079.1:0-4339 GCA_964425425.1 uncultured Gammaproteobacteria bacterium
TTTTCAAAAACGAAGAAGGGCTCAAGCGAACGCTGGTGCAGGTGCGACACACGGGTGAGAAGGAGATGGAGGAGTTTATTCGTCGTAGCGCGAACCAAACCCGCCTTCACTACATTCGTCAGTTCGTGCAGGTGCTCAGCATGACGGGTGTTATTCCCGAGGGGCGTATCATTCAGCCCATGACGGAATCGCTCTTGAGTTACTTTTTGGAAAAAAAGAAGCGCAATGAGCAGCACACGCCCGAAGATCGTGAGCTCCTCAGTCAGTATCGGCTGTTGTGCAAGAATGCCTTTGATAAGCTGATGTCGCTCCGCGTTTTTGCGGCAGAGTTTCCTGAGGCCATGACAAACAATGATCGTCTTGATGCAGTCGAAATCGCTCGCTCATTGGGCGATGAGCTCATCGAGGAAGAGCTTGCTCGTGGTATTTTTCTCCTGGCGCCACCGCCAGGGTACGAGGGGTCGTAAGGCCCCTTTTTTATTTGCGCAATAGGGGATGCTCAAAAGCGCATTCATTGCTATACTATACCTATGCATCGATGGAAAAATTTTACTGTACTTGCAGCTGTTACATTCTTTCTTTTTGGCCCTGCCATGGGTGATTTTTTTGTTTCTGATGATTTTGACTGGCTGCATATTGCTTCTCAAGGAGAGCCTTTGTGGAAGGCGTTTGTCGGTAATTACTATGGTCAGCACGGAGTGGGGGGGACGTTCCGCCCCCTCGTGAATGTCTTTTTTGAGGTGATGACGCGCGTGGCGGGGTTGTCGTCATTGCCGTATCATGCGGTGCAGTTGGCGGTGCATGCGCTTAATGCGTTCTTAGTATATTGTTTGGCGCGATTGGTTTGGCCGCGTGAAACGAGCGCAGCGCTTGCCTGGATTGCGGGGCTTGTGTTTGTCGCGATGCCGCAACATACCGAGGCGGTTGTTTGGATTGCTGCAATTGGTGATCCATTGGCGACTGCCGGCATGTTGGGTTGTTTGCTACTCTATATTCGGTGGCGTGAGACTGATAGTAGGGTACATCGATGGGTAAGCGTATTGTTGCTGGGAGGAGCATTGCTTACCAAAGAAATTGCGATCACAATGCCGTTGCTCATACTTGGATATGAGGTGATACTCCTACGCACGTTTGGATTGCGGCCCCTTGCTCAACGTACGTGGCCATACTGGATTGTCGTTGCTGGTTATCTGGGCTATCGGTGGTGGGCGATTGGTATTGGCGTTGGATATTATGCTGAATCATCACTGCAGTTTGATCTGCTCCGCTTTCTCCATGCTTTGATTGCGTATGATGTGGGGTCATTACTCGTGGGTGAGTGGCGTCGTGCGGTGACGCAGGTGTTGCAGCAGTATTGGTATGCGTATCTTGCTGTAGCTGTTGGAGTTGCGGGTATGGTGGTGCGTTGGACGGTTCGCGGTGAACACCAAGGCATTGTTTTTGCTGCGTATTTTTGGCTTGTGAATATTGCATTGGTAACACCGTTGCGCATGAGCATGCTGACCGATGAAGGAGAGCGTTATGGGTATATTGCTTCAGTTGGCGTTGCGCTTTTGCTGGCGTGGGCAATTGTCCGTTTGACTGAAATTCGGTATCTCTTGGGTGTTGGAGTAGGTGTTGTGATCATAAGTTATTACGTGGTACAGCTGGACATGAAGTTGCGCTGGTGGGGCCAAGCGAGTCAGGTGAGTGCTGCGGTGGTGGAACAACTGACACAGTTGCCGTTTGAGCAGTATCGTAAAAATTATCTCATCGGGCTACCCGACACGCTCTACGGAGCGCCAATTCTGCGGAATGGCGTAGTGCAGGCAACAGCTTTGATGCGCGATGACGATGTTGTTGTTGAACGTATTCCTGTGTATACCCAACTTTCACGTGAGTTGCTTGATGCGCCAATCTATGACACACTGCAGCGACTGCCTGATGGGGCGCATTATACGGTGCGTGATGGCCAGTATTTGATCACCGGAAATGCGACTGAGTCGTATCCTGAGTATCGTTTCGAGCTGTGGAACTATGATTACACAACCAATCTCTCGAACACGATTCGTATTCAATTCCAGGGTGGCCGTGAGTATGACTGGGCGCGTGGAGATATTGCGCTTTGGTATTATGAAGCAGGGATGATCAAACAATTTACTAAAGAATGATGTTAACCGAAGAACGCCAAGAAAAAATTACGAACATGTTGCGCCATCGCCAGATGAATCTGACGGTGGTGCTTGAGGGTGTGCATGATCCGCATAATGTTTCAGCCGTCTTGCGCTCGTGTGATGCGGTGGGGGTTGCGACAGTGCATTTGGTGTATGCGGACGGACGATTTCCAAAAGTTTCAAACACGAGTTCGTCGAGTGCGGGTAAGTGGCTCACGTTGGTGAAGCACACATCGATTGAAGCCTGCTATCAGCAGCTTCGTGATGCTGAGATGAAGATTTATGCTACCTATCTTGGAGAAGAAGGGGTATCTCGTGATCTTTATGATCTTGAGTTGACCGGCTCGATTGCTTTGGTGTTTGGCAATGAGCATGATGGTGTCAGCGAGTATGCATGGCAGCAGGCGGATGGCAATTTTGTCATTCCAATGATGGGCATGGTGCAGTCGCTTAATATCTCGGTTGCGGCGGCAGTGACGTTGTATGATGCATTGCGTCAGCGGCAAAAAGCTGGTGCATATGATGTGTCGCAATTCTCTGATGAGCAGATCCGTGAATATCTGGACGCGGTTGCCTGGGGGCCGGTGCAGCGACGCTTGCGCAAACAGAAACAATAGCGTATGCTGGCTGCAGATGCACAACGAGAGGAGGGAGCGTATGGATCAGTCTGATGATCCGATCGTACAGCTGATCAATGAGACCAAAGAGCTGCTTGCGCAAGGTCATCGTGCCGCGCGAGAAGCAGAGGCATTGCTTGATCAGATTGACTTTTCGCGGGTGATCATGCAACGTCTCAAGGAGCCATTGAACGCCTTGTTGCGTGAGACGACCGTCGACGAACTTGAGGCAGCATCTGCTCATGCTTGTCGAGTTATGTGTCATGACACAGCATTCCACTGAGCTCTCTTCGGAGGGCTTTTTTTCTTGAAGAAAATACCGAATTTTAGTATGATATGAGGGCATATGAAGACGAAACCAACCGAAAAAGCAGTTATTGTCGGCGGTGTGCATGGCGACGATCAGTTGAGCGTTGAGGTGCTCACTCATTTTTTCAAACATCGGAATCCGTTGTTTCAGTTGGTATTAGGGAATTATAAGGCGGTCGAGCAACAGAAGAAGTATCTTGATTTTGATCTGCTCAAGGCGGGGAAGGGCGATGCGACTTGTACGACCGCGTTTGAAAAATGCCGTGCCGCTGAAATCCATGAAGTTTTGGAGCAGTTCTCGTATGTTGTTGATGTGCATGGGTCGCATAGTGCTGGCGAGTACGCCATTGTCACCGCTGAAGATCATCGCACGCTTGCGTTTGCGCAGTCATTAGGGGTCTCGCGTATCATCGTTATTGAGCCGGCAAACTATCTCATTGAGTCGGTGCCACACGCCGTTACTTTAGTGAAGCGTGTTCAGGCAAAGCCAGCGGTAACTCCCGATGAAGTCGCGGAAACGGTATTGATGCTTAATCGGCTTGAGGAGTTTTTTGCCGCTGAAGATTTGCCCGAGATTGCCGTTGATGTCCTGCGGCTACCTTCTCATACCGACAACATGATTGACTTTCTTATTCATCATCAACCACTCAATAATACATAACCAGTACTCTTTTTCACGCTTACCCACGAATATTACCTATTACCTTTATGTCAAAAATTGCCTTACTCTACACCACGGAAACTCGAAAAAAAGAGACTATCGCAAATATCGTCAAGGCGAGTAGTCCGGTGCCGACCTATTTTTTACTCCTCATCTTGTCGATCGTTATTGTGACGATTGGGCTCGTGCTTGATAACATGGCTGTTGTTATTGGGGGAATGCTTGTTTCACCATTATTGTCACCGATTTTGAGTCTGGGGATGGGTGTTGTTATCTCTGATATGAAGCTGATCTATCGATCGGGGTATGTGCTGCTGAAGTCTATCAGTATTGTTTTGGTGATTTCAATCATTCTTGCGTGGATTTCTGAGTTTGATGTGAATAATGAAATTTTGAGCCGTGTGCAGGCAAGTCTTTCATATTTTTATGTAGCGGTTGCCTCTGGTGTTGCTGCGGCGTTTAGTTATATTAAAGAAGAATTCGAAGAACGTTTGGTTGGTGTCGCGGTTGCTATTGCGCTCTTGCCGCCACTTTCGGTTACGGGTATTGGTATTGCGTTGTTGAACCCCCAGATTATCTTTGGGTCACTGGAGTTATTT
>CAYRMM010000080.1:0-4300 GCA_964425425.1 uncultured Gammaproteobacteria bacterium
GCTCCTACTATAACATAATCGGTCTTTTTTGACACGCTCCCCGAAACCACCCCCCCCTGCTCGCGAATCATCTCTTTAATCTCATCTCGCGTAAATCGTTCGAGTGTTCCGGTGACCACAAACGTCTTACCCGCAAGCGTGCGCCGTTGTCGCTGAGGCGGTTTAATGGCCAACTGTTCCAACAATGCGTCAAGCTGGCGAACATGCTCAGCGTCGTTAAAATATTCCTCGATTGACTGCGCCACAACCTCACCAATGTCTGGCAAGGCCTCGAGCTCCTCTCGATGCATCAAACGTAATCGCTCAATTGTTCCCGCTTCTCGCGCCAATGTAATCGCCGTCTCCTCTCCTACATGACGAATACCCAGTGCGTATATCAAACGATGCAACTCAACGGTGCGGGCCGCGTTAATAGCTTCAATTGTTTTTGCTGCTGATTTTTCGGCAAATCCCTCCAGCTCAAGAAGTTCTTCTTTGCGTAGCGTGAAAATATCGGCATATGAACGAACCAATCCGTTTTGCGCAAGTTGTTCAATAATTTTTTCCCCCAACCCTTCGATATTCAACCCTTTTTTTGAAACAAAGTGGATGAAACGTTCAACTTCAGTCGCGAAACATTTTTTATTGGTGCAATAATACGCAACATCATCTTCTTTTTTCTTCGCAACAGCACTACCGCATACCGGACACGTCGTCGGTCGCTCAATCGCGCGCTCAGTACCATCACGCAGCTCAGGTAAAACACTTACCACCTTGGGAATAATGTCTCCTGCTTTTTCAATCACCACCGTGTCGCCAATCTGAATCCCCAGGCGCTGGATCTCATCCCAATTATGAAGCGTTGCATGCTGCACTGTCGTGCCTGCAACTTGCACAGGTTCAAACGTAGCGAGCGGCGTTAAGACGCCTGTACGCCCCACATTCCAATCAACGCGCTTCACCACCGTTGTTGTTTGTTCTGCCGGAAATTTATACGCAACCATTCCGCGCGGCGCCTTGCCGACGACGCCCAGCGCATCACGCACCGCATTATCATTCACCTTCACCACCAACCCGTCAATCAAAAAGGGTTGTTTGTTACGCTTATCAATCCACTGTTGATAAAATTTTTCAACATCAGCGATACTGCTTACCAATTTATTATCTTTGATTACCTTAAATCCAAGTTCCTGAAGGACGCGGTGTTCTGCATCTTTTGTCCGTACTTCGACCCCCGCAACGATCTCATACGCGAAAAAATCGAGCTTGCGCGCGGCTGCGAGCTGCGGATCAAGCTGGCGAATACTCCCTGCCGCTAAATTGCGAGGATTCGCATACGGTGCCTCTCCGCGCTGCTCTTGCTCTTTATTGATACGTTCAAATTCTTTTTTGCTCATGAAAATCTCTCCGCGAACTTCAACGCGGCCGGGAATCTCGCGCTCCAACTTGAGCGGAATAGCATCGATTGTTTTTACATTTTGCGTAACATCCTCACCCACATAACTGTCCCCACGCGTCGCCGCGGTCACCAATACGCCATCCTCGTAGATGAGCGCAATCGCAAAGCCATCAATCTTCAGCTCAACAAAATACTCAAACGTTACGTCAGGCTGCAGCTTCATGATACGAGCCTCCCAATCCTGCAGTTCGTTGTATGAAAAAATATCAACCAAGGACAGCATGCGCTTACTATGCGTCACCTTGTGAAACTTGGTTAATGGCTCGCCACCAACACGCTGCGTCGGGGAGTCAGGCGTTATGAGGTCAGGAAATTGATTTTCAAGCTCTTGTAGCTCATGCTTGAGCGCGTCATGCGCGGCATCGCTGATTTCTTGCGTATCCAAAACATGGTATTCGTACCGATACCGATGAATCAGCTTTTTTAATTTTTCGATACGTTCACGCGCCTGTGCTTTGTTCATAGCTCTGTGCATTAACTCGCCTCACACGCGTTTATTGAATGTCGGGAGACGTATTCAGAGCTTGCGGGTGGGCATAGAACGTCCCCGGCTCTCCAAGATCAGTCGTTGTTTCAGTCGTGAATTCAATGGTATAACCGTTTGCCGCTCCGATGTAGCGATACGCCTTGCCGCTCTCAGGGTCTTTGGGGAGGGTTATAAATTCAGTCGCGCATGTCGTTGCCGCTGGTACAAACCCACCAGCCTCCTGATCACATAATTTCGCCGCCTGAGCGCCCCCCAACACGATCGGCTGATCAACCACAGGATACGCGTCGTATTCAAGTTCATAAAATTCCAGTGCCGTTTGAATGCGGCGAACATCAACGAGGCGTTTTGCGTCACGCGCACGTTCACGAGATGTATTTAAAAAGCTCACCGCGGTCAGCGCCAAAATACCGATCAGCAACACGACAAACAACAGTTCGATCGGTGTAAATCCTTGAGATGCTCGTTGATGTTTCATAACACGCTCTTATTGAGTTAGACACGGCCCCTGCGCCAATCCTTGAGAAAAAGCACATACCACCCCCTTCATCAGCCCTAGCGAACGGTGGTTGCGTTCCAGTATAAATTCAATGCCATACTCCTGCCCGGCATCAAACGAATGGTAGGTATACCCTCCTTTTCCCGCAGCTGGCATAGCCGGAAGCACAACGCGCTCACATGGCTCAACGCGCGACATAAATCCGCGCTCACACAGACGTTCTGTTTTATTTTCCGCACTACCTAATACGAGCGCTTGGGGTGTCTGCGGGAATTCCGTATTAACTGCGTAGGTAAATTCAAGTGCAGACTGCACACGAGCAATGTCGGCAAGCGTCATCACGTCAGTTGCTCGTGATCGTAAGAACATTTGCAACAACACAATCGCAACAACACTCAAAATAACACAGCCGCCAATAACCGCGCCTTGTACCAGTGTCATTCCTTGTCTCACGCGTGTGTGCATGATGCTGAGTTATCCGCGAGCCTCGGCAAGAATTGCCTTAATCTTATCAACTACTTCTGATGGCATAAAGTGCGCCTTGATCAAATATCCCGCGGCACCCAGGTCAAATCCCTTTTTAACATCTTCCTTTTGCCCCAGATTGGTGAGTAAAATAACGGGAATATCCTTCGTCACATCGTCTTTTTTTAAATCCTCAAGGGTGCTGAATCCATCTTTTTTAGGCATCAAGATATCAAGCAGGATAATATCCGGTTTTTCTTCTTGAGCCAATGCAATCCCCTTCTCTCCATCCTCAGCAGCAATCACCTGAAACCCTTCGAGCTCAAACTTGGTCGTGTACATATCGACCAAAAAATTGTCATCTTCGACAATCAATATTTTGATATCCTTGTTTTCCATATGCGTAATTTTAGATACACAATGAGTTAATTACTCTCTTGAATAAACGGTAGCAGCTCCGGCGTCGTGAGAACTCGTGGATCAAAGTCAACCTGCCCACTCACCTCCTGCGAACCGCGGCGAATAGACTGCCATCGATCAGGCAAGAGGTAGATGAGTCGCCTCGACAACTCGCTCAAGCGCTGCCCATTAGCAAACACTACGGCTTCCTGATTCACTCGTCTCAACTCACCATTATTTTCAACGAGAAAGATCTCTGTCGTGTCGCGAAATGTAATGAGCGCTCCGGCAAGCGGCGCAAGCTCCGTGTCCGGTAGTGGTCCTGTTGGCTCACTTGGCTCGGGTGCCGTCGGTTCTGATGGCTGTGTCGGTATCTGCTCACTCGGCTCTTGGGGTAACGGCTGCGTCGGTGTTTGTTGCGGTGGGGCTTCGCGCGTCAGGAGCAGATATCCACCGTACCCGACCGCCATAAGCACCAGTGCTATCAGGATCACACTTCCTGTCGTTCGAAGACGTCGTAACCAGCGTTGCCGACGAACGTATCGCTGCGACAAATCAACTCCATCATCAGATTCAATCGGTGGATTTGCTACCGCCTTCGACTGAACTCGTGCGCTCCGTTGTTCTTGGCGTGCTTCCTGCCTGCGTTGTTTTTTCTTTGCTCGAGCGGACTCCTCTCGTTCTTCGGGTGGAATGTACATCTCAACCTCGTAGCGCGGCTCTCCATTGGCACCTGATCGACGCTTCTTACGAGGCTGTTCTTCTTCTTTCAATAAATCAATCGCCATACGCGCGCCTTATCGAATCTTGGTCATCGCAAGACCGAGTGCCACGGCATAGCGTGGCCCAATTTCGGCAAGCACCCCTTTCAGCTCAACAGGATGAATGATACGCGCCCAAGGATCGCCAATATACGTGCGCACATCCGTCTGCGATTCGACATGCTCTGAAAAACCAGCAAGCAACGATGCGCCGCCTGTCAAAATAATACGATCAAGCTGCTTCTCATTAC
>CAYRMM010000081.1:0-4274 GCA_964425425.1 uncultured Gammaproteobacteria bacterium
TCGATTACTCTCAGGTCGACCTCTCCCTTTTTAGGGAGAGGTGATTCCAAACTTTATCTTTAATCTTCTCATCTTTAATCTTAACCTTTATCCCCTACTTCCCCTCCACCAACACAAAGTTCACCTGCTTCTCTTCTGCGCTGCCGCCGGATACTTTCACTTTCACCGTATCACCAAGTGCATAGCGTTTGTGCTTGCGCTTACCAATGAGCGCGTGCATGGTGCGATCAAGTTCGTAGTAATCATCAGCAAGGTCAGAAATATGCACCAATCCGCTCGCCTGCGATTTGGTGACTTGAATGAAGATACCAAATTGCTTAATGCCCGTAATAACTCCTTCATGTACCTCATCAGCATGATCAAGCATATACTCCGCTTGCTTGAGCGCGATCGAGTCATACTGCGCCTGCTGCACATCAATTTCCGTGAGTGATACTTGTTGCGACATCTGGGTGTACCATCGCTTCTCATCACCCGCAATCTCCTTGCCGCCAAGCCTCGTGGTCAGCATACGATGCACCATCATGTCAGCATAGCGGCGAATCGGCGAGGTAAAGTGCGCGTAGTAATCCAGCGCAAGACCGTAATGACCTATATTCTGCGTGGAGTATGCCGCCTTGGGCATGGTGCGTAACGCAAGCGTCTTGATCATCGCCTCCTCAGGCTCACCCGTTACTGATGCCAACAAACGATTCATCTCCTGCGCGGGGATGGTACCGTTCTGCAATTTCACGCTATATCCCAAATCTCGAATGATTGCCAAAAATTCACCAACGCGTGTTTTTTCCGGATGGTCATGCACGCGATACACACACGGCTTGGCTGCCTTAAGATTGGCCTCACCCTTGGGCTTGCCGATATATTTGGCAACTTCGTGATTGGCAAGAATCATAAACTCTTCGATCAACTTATGCGCATCTAATCGTTCTTTGACATGCACGTCAATCGGATGCCCACGCTCATCGAGCGTGAAGGATACTTCCGGGTTATCAAAATCAATTGCCCCACGTTCAAGCCGCGCGTGGCGCAACTTCTTGGCAACGCTGTTCAGCAACAACAATTCATCCGCAAATCTTCCCTCGCGCGCGTCAATCACTGTTTGCGCGTCTTCATAGACAAACCGATGGTCCGAGTGAATCACCGTGCGTCCAAACCACGCCTTTTTCACCTGCCCTTTGTCATTCATCGTCAGTACCGCCGAATATGCCAGCTTATCCTCGCCGGGACGCAAGCTGCACAGATCATTTGAAAGTTCTTCGGGTAACATCGGAATCGTGCGATCCACGAGATACAACGTAAATGCCCGTTGCTGCGCCTCAAGATCCATGGGCGAATTCAACTCAACGTATGCCGTCACATCGGCAATATGCACGCCCAACTCAAACTCTTCGTCATTGATACGCCGAAACGAAAGCGCGTCGTCAAAATCCTTCGCATCAAACGGGTCGATCGTAAAGGTCGTCATCCCGCGCATATCCTGGCGCGTCTGCAACTCGCGCTGCATAATCGCATCGGCGCGACGAACAATGTCATGCGCCTGCTGCGTCACTGCCGGCGGGAAATCAACCTCCATGCCATGGTCATACACAATAGCGTGCATCTCGGTATCAATCTCACCCTTGCGTCCAATGACGCGCACGATACTTCCCAATGGATCCTGCTGATGATGTTCCCACGATTCCAACTTGACTAACACCTTATCATCTTCCCGCACTGCGGCGTCCAACGGCGAAACCAAGATATTGGCATACATCCGCTTGTCATCAGGAATCAAAATACCAAACTGTGCATTCGGCTCAGGGCGCTTCACCACTCCCACAAACTGCGTCTTCGCGCGCTTAATGACACGCTGCACCTCACCATAGATACGATCATCAGGAATCTGCGGGAAGAGACATACTTCCACGCGATCTCCATGCAGCGCCGTCTTGAGATAGGCATGCTCCACCACCACGTCATCTTCAAATCCTTCAATCGTCACAAACCCCGTCTGTCCCGGCGTTACCTGAATAATCCCCTCATAGCAACGAGACGTTACCTTCCCACGCTGTACATTCTGTGGACGCCCACGACGCTGTCCACCCCCACGCTGCGCACCGCCGCGACGCCCTTGGCTCCGTTGCCCTCCTGACGACTTCGTTGAACGTCCGCGTGCAGACTGGCCCTTCGTTCGTTGTCGCTGATTGCCTCCGCGTTGCTTCTTATTGTTTCTTGTGTTTTCCATAGGTATAAAGATTCTTATCTCGCGGCACAGCTGTCATTAACCATCGATGCGTTGTGGTAAACCCGCCACGCCAGTTTTTTTGTAAATAGCTTTTTGCAAGTCTGGTCGTTGTCCCTTGCCAGGGATCATGCAGGATCCATGAGGTTGGTGTTGATCCCACCACTACCGCGTAATGCCCTTCTCGATGTTTTGGTTCAATATAATTAATGATCACCGGCACCCCGTTGTGCAACCACTCCTCAATTTCACGCGACGTTGCGTTACTGTGCGCGTGCACGCGCATACCGTACGCTCGAGCTCCTTTGATCATGCGCGTATTGCTTGTGCCGGTTTGTGGCGTCGCGCCCACCGCCTCGATCAACTCACGGCGCGTCACACGCACACCCCAGTAATGCAATATCATATGCAGGCAGACCGGGCCGCACGTATAGCTAAAACGTTGTGTATACAAGGGGACGGAAAGATGCATAAGCGTTCACTGCCTTCATTGTAGCAGAGCACTTCGACAATGAACAGGATGCGCTATTGACAAAATTCCCAATCTGTAGTACACTGTTCTCGTAATAGGATAAGTCTTCAAGCCCCATGCTTTTCTTTCGAGAACTGGTACGGCTCTGACGCTTATAAAAGGTCACCTATTATTCTCAAAGAAAAGTTACTAGAACACATGACAAATCGATTGTTTGTCGGAAATATTTCTTGGGGTGCTACTGATGCAGATCTTACCGAAGCTTTTTCTAAGGTAGGAACCGTTGTATCAGCAAAAATCATCACCGATAAATTTTCTGGACGTTCAAAAGGTTTCGGATTTGTTGAAATGAGCTCAGAATCAGAAGCGCAAGCTGCGATTGACCAGCTCAACGACACCGAAATTGACGGACGTGGTATCAAGGTTGACTTTGCGCAGGAACGCCAAGCGTAAATCACCTCGAACGAAAAATCCCGAGCTCAGCTCGGGATTTTTTGTTTGTCCTCTCTATTACGCGTGCGGTTCAAAGCGTTTCTTCATTTCCTTCACGATTTTTTTGATCGGAATCGTTTCTTGCATACCACCTTCCATGTCACGCACGAGCACAACACCATCGTGCAATTCTGCTGCCCCAATGATCAGTGTATAGCGCACACCACGTTTGTTGGCAACATCAAGCTGCTGCTTGAGGTTTGCCTTAGCAAACGACTCAATCACCGGCAGTCCCGCCTGGCGCAACTGTTCAAAAATCACCATTGCCTGTCGACGTGGCGCGTCGCCAAGCTGCGCGACCAAAATCTCAGGTTTAAATAATGGTGGCAACTCACCTTCACGTTCTTTCATTTTCAAAATGACGCGTTCAAGTCCAAGCGCAAACCCAGCTGCTGGCGTATCACGTCCACCCAACTCTTTAATAAGGAGGTCATAGCGTCCACCACCACCCAAGGCCATACGGCCTTTGCGGTCATCATCCTTGCCCCAAATTTCAAATACCGTCTGTGTGTAATAATCAAGTCCACGCACAAGATATGGATTCACCTCATAAGGAATTTGCATTTCATCAAGATACTCGAGTACCTGCATCAAGTGCTTACGTGATTCGTCTGACAAGTGATCCAAAATTTGCGGTGCATCTTCCAAAATAGCCGCCATCTTCTCATCTTTTGAATCAAGCAGTCGTAACGGATTTGATTTCAACGTTTCCTGTTGCTCTTCATCCATATATTTCACCTGCGTCTTGAGATAGGCCACAAGCTTTTTCACATACTCCTTGCGTTCTGCTGGCGTCCCCAATGAATTCACCTGCATCATCACCTCAATACCCAAATCTTTGAGCATGTAGTAGGCAATGATGATGAGTTGAGCATCCAACACCGGCGTGTTATCACCAATCACCTCAAAACCTGCTTGATGAAACTGACGATAGCGTCCTGACTGTGGACGTTCATAACGAAACATCGGCCCCATGTAAAACAACTTTACCGGTTGCGGCAAGTTCAACATACCATGATTGATATATGAACGCGCTACTTGCGCTGTTGTTTCAGGTCGCAATGCCAATATATCACCTCCCCGATCTTC
>CAYRMM010000082.1:0-4183 GCA_964425425.1 uncultured Gammaproteobacteria bacterium
TTGTTTGCACGATCAGGTAATCGTGTGCCACAGACCTACGCACCCAAGCAGCCGTCACAACCAAGCGCGCAATCGAGTGCCCAGGTGCGCCCCACATTGGATGATGTTACCTATACGCCAAAATTGTTTTCTGCGACCGATGAACTTGCCTCGTTGACGGTGCAGGATTTTCGGCGTCTCTCAGCAAATCCGCAGACAGCTGCAGATAAACTACGCATGAAACTTGAGGTATTGGCGCAAGACTCACTCATCAAGCGCAAAGAGGGGGTGGTGGCGCTGCAGCAGAGCCCGTTGTACAAGGCATACGCTGATATTCTGAACACCAGCTTATTGCAGGGGGTATCGTTTGAGCAGGCAGTTGCCGCGCAACAAGCACTGACACGAGAGGAATTTGAGGCAATTATGGCGTTTAATAAGACGCTGCAGGCGTAAGTGTGGTATAATGTTTAACAAGGGGAGATCCTATGGCAGAGAATAGATTTTTAGTGCCGCAATATATTGAAACGGAACCCAAGATTTTGGGTCCGATTACGGTGCGTCAATTCATTATTATTCTTGTCGCCGGATTGATTGATTTTATCATCTGGAAAATTTTTGAAACGCGTCAACAGGTGGTGGGTCTTGCTCTTATCGTCATGGTTTCGTTGATTTTGGGTATCGTTGCGTTCGCACGCATTAATGGCCAGGGTTTCCACTACTTTTTTTTGAACTTGGTGCGTACCTTTAAGCGACCATCACTCAAGGTATGGCGTAAACAGATTGTAAAAGAAGTGGTGAAGGGTGATGAGCGTGCTCCTGATCAGGCGCCGCCGACCAAGCCAATGCCACCAAAATCACGACTGTCTGATCTTGCGCTTTTGGTCGATACCGGAGGTGCGTACAATGTTGAATTAAACGGTGAGCAGAATAACAAGCAGCAAGAGCCGCTTGATGAGATGAATATTTAATATGGCAAAGCAGGCAAACAAATCAACGCCATCAACGCAGAAGTATTTGGATATTGCGGAGATCAAAGAGGACGTGGTGGTCATGAAAGACGGGACGCTCAGAGCGGTGCTCTTGGTGTCCTCAATCAATTTTGCGTTAAAGGCGGAAGAAGAGCAGCAGGCGTTGATTCAGGCCTACATGGATTTTTTGAATAGTTTTGATTACCCATTTCAAATCGTTATTCAGTCACGTAAGCTCAATATGGGCAAGTATCTTGATGGTTTGAAGGTGCTGGAAAAAGCACAGCAGAACGAACTGCTCAAGGCACAGATGTCATCATATCGCGAATATGTGCAGGAACTTGTTGAGTTGGGCGATATTATGACCAAGCGTTTTTATGTTGTATTGCCGTACGCACCGGGAGAATCGCAAACGAAGTCATATTGGGAGAAGTTCCAAGAAGTCTTCACGCCGGGAACCGTTATCAAGTTATCCAAGAAAAATTTTGACAAATACAAACGTGAGTTGGATATTCGATTAGGACAAGTTGCCGGCTCATTGACCGGCATGGGGTTGCAGGCGGTGCGATTGGACACGCAGAGTTTGATTGAGCTCTATTATAACGCGTACAATCCGACGTCATCAGCAGGGCAACCGTTGGCGGATATGAATGAGTTACGTGCTGAACAAGAATTTTGATCATCTTTGAGTGAGTAGTATGTTTCAACCAGATCAACAAGCAAAAGTAGAGCAGGCCAAGCGGGAAGCTGAGGCTCAAAAACAGCGCAACGTGTATGCGGCTGAGATTGAGCAGGTGCAGCAAGAGAAGATCACGCTCGAGGAAGAACAGAAGTTCCGCAAAGGGACGGTGAATATCAAAGATATCATCGCGCCCGCGGCGATGGAGGTGAATCCCCGCTACATTAAGCTGGGTGATAAGTTTGTGTCCACGATTTTCGTACTGACCTATCCGCGCTACCTCAGTGTTGGATGGTTTGCGCCGGTCATCAATCTCAATGAGATGCTTGATATTGGGATGTATTTTTATCCAGTCAACACGGAAGTGGTGCTCAAGCAGCTCAAAAAACGCGTTGGTAACTTGGAAGCGGAATTATACGCAAATATTGAAAAGGGCGCGCCGCGTGATCCGATTTTGGAAACAGCGTTACGTGACATGGAGCGTTTGCGTGATGATTTGACGCAGGGTATCGAGAAGTTCTTTCAGTTCGCGCTCTATGTGACCTTGTACGCGCAGACAGAAGATGAGCTTGATAAGCTGATCAAAGATGTTGAGTCAACCTTTGGTTCAAAGCTGATTTACACCAAGCAGGTCTTTTATCAAGCTGAGCAAGGATTTAACTCAACCTTGCCGCTCATGAATGATGAGATTGAAATTCCGTTCAACATGAACTCATCACCAGTTGCCTCATCATTCCCATTTATTTCAGCAGAGCTGACATCAGATGAAGGTGTCTTGTATGGTATTAACCGGCATAACAACTCATTGATTATCTTTGACCGCTTTAGTTTGCAAAACGCCAACTCAGTGGTGTTCGCGACCTCTGGTGCGGGTAAGTCGTACGCCATTAAGCTCGAGGTGTTGCGCAGTTTGATGTTTGGTACTGAGGTGATTATTATCGATCCGGAAATGGAATATAACCACCTCTCAGACGCGGTGGGGGGCACGTATATTAACATCTCACTTTCATCAGAAGCAAAAATCAATCCGTTCGATTTGCCGCGTGCTATTGGTGATGCCACGACCGAAGATGTGATTCGTTCGGCCGTGATTGTGTTAAAAGGGTTGTTGCGCATCATGTTGGGTGATTTTACGTACCAAGAAGACTCCATCATGGACCAGGCGCTTTTGGAAACATACGCGAAAAAAGATATTACGCCAGATGCTGATTTGTCAAAAATTGAACCCCCGATTCTTTCGGACCTCAAAGAAATTTTGGAGGGTATCGAAGGGTCAGGAGATTTACCGACACGTTTGGAGAAGTTTACGGATGGAACATTTTCAGGATTACTCAACGCACCGACCAATGTGGATCTCAAAAATCAGTTGGTGACGTTTTCAGTACGTGATCTTGAAGATGAATTGCGTCCGGTAGCGATTTATACCATTGTTAATTATATCTGGAATGTTGTCCGCTCGGAGCGCAAGCGCCGTATTTTGGTGATTGATGAGGCGTGGTGGCTCATGCAAAATGAAGATTCAGCAAAGTTTATCTTTGCTCTGGCTAAGCGCGCGCGTAAATACTATTTGGGGGTTACGACGATCACGCAAGATGTAAACGACTTTTTGAATAATGATTACGGTCGTGCGATCGTGACCAACTCAGCCATGCAACTCTTGCTCAAGCAGACAACGGCGGCAGTTGACCGTATCGCGGATGTCTTTCAACTTACCGAAGGTGAGAAGTTCTTACTCCTTGAAGCTGGTCCCGGTGAAGGAATCTTTTTTGCGGGGCAGAAGCATGCCGCGATTAAAGTGGTTGCGTCATACAGCGAACATCAGCTGGTGACAACCGATCCGCGACAGTTGTTGGAAATTGAGCGTGAAAAACAAAAGTTTAAAGAACAACTGGAGCGACAACAAGGCGGGAATGCTCAAAAGGCAAAGGAAGATCGCGCACAAGCCTAATCAGATAATCATACCCTATGACGTTGTATCAACGATTTAAAGACGCTGATTTCAAAAAGAAGGCCATGCTTCTCGTGGTATTGGTATTGCTGCTCGTGCTCGTCGGAACGGTTGTCGTCATGGTACGTACGCAGCCACAGGAAACGCCGACTGATGTCACGCCGGCGCCACAACCGCAGCAACCCGTGCAGCGCCCGATTAGTGAAGAACCGAGTATTAATCCGGTGAATTTGCAGCAAGAACGACAGCGTGAAGTGCAAGAGGCTGATATTCGTATCGTGGCGCAATCATTTGTGGAGCAGTTTGGAAGTTATAATAATCAGAATCTGACGGCAAATTTTAATGATTTGGTGCCGTACATGACCGCTTCATTGCAAAGTTGGGTGGAGACGCAGTATGTCGCGCAGCTACGTACAGAAGTGCCTTCCATTGACGAGTATTACGCGATTAACACGAAAGTTTTGGCAATGGAGGTGATCGCAGTGAATGAACTTGAAGGAAGTGCCGTCATGCAGGTAAGTACGCAGCGTCAAGAAATCGGTGCCGGAGGACAGGAATTAGCAATTCGATACCAGGACGCGCGTGTTGAGCTGACACGCTCAGAGAGCG
>CAYRMM010000083.1:0-4098 GCA_964425425.1 uncultured Gammaproteobacteria bacterium
TAAAAACAGTCGAATACTTTAAAGAATTGATCCCACATTTCCAAATTATCGTGGTGGGTGATGGTCCACAAAAGAAAAGCCTTATCTGGCTCTCAAAAATGCTGCATTTGGACGCGCATATTCGATTTGTGGGTAATCAGGCAAACGTACAACGTTGGTACAACTACTTCAATGTTTTGGTGTATCCGCGCACACAACGCCTTGCCTTTGCCACCACCGTCGCTGAAGCAATGAGTGCCGGTGTTCCCGTGGTTACCTTTGATATCGACGGTGTGCGCGAAATCGTCAATCACCAAGGCGGCATGATGGTCCCGGTGGGCAACACCGAACGACTCGCTGAGGCAATCTTTCAACTCTACAATAATGCTGAGATCCGCGAACGGTTCGCCCTCCAAGGCAAGCAACGCATTGCCGCGCGTTACAGCGAAGCGGCAGTAATCGCCGCATGTGCCGAACTGTTGCGCGGTACAACAAAAAAAGCTCGACGCCCGCAGTAATCTGCGAAAAGCCGAGCTGAAAATGGTTGGTGGTCGATACATTTTCGTGCGTTATGACGTACGACGATGCACGACTGCATGGCGCTTGGGCATCTTGTGTTTGGAGGGCGGATCGTCAAACCGACCACCCGCCTGCTGCCTGAGCAAGCGCAAGCGCTTACGCCACTCTTCTTCGCGAATGATGGCGTACTGCTGAGGGATACGTTGCCCCACCGGTTCATGGGACGTGGGGTTGGTAATACTGGCGTGCCCTCCGATGACCGGGGCTGTGAGCCCCGCGAACGCGAGTGATGTGATCAGTGCCACTGTATATGACATGGCTCATACCCTCCTACAAAGGAACGTGAAAAGATTGTTCTACTCTAGCACAGCACCGAGGTAATGACAAGCGCTAACCTTAGGAGGAACTACTCCTACTTGCGCAAGCGCTAAAAATATGCTATACTGTGTTATGTAAGGGTGAGACGGAAAACCGTCCGCCCTTATTTTATTTCCTCACACGTACTCCGTGCATACGCGCCGTATTCAAAAAAGCGCTTCATAACGGTCGTGGAGAGTGAAATCGGTAACGCTTCGTGTGATGCCCCGCTGATACGGACATTCTGTATCTGTCGGGAGACATAACACCTAACGTCACCACCTGGTCTTTGTAACATTCCCCCTATTTTTGCCCCTACCCATAGAGAATCATTGCGGGCTGTCGCACATCGGCAGCCTCGCACTCTCTTCTGTAAAAGTTTATGGTTAGTGGTGAATGGTTAATGGATATTCCATTAACTGTCGACCATTGACTATCAACTACTGGCCATACGCCAATTACGACTGTCTTCCCATTGACTATCAACCATTGACCATACACCAGTTTATGAAACACCAACTTCGCAACAATCTTATCCTCTCACTAGCGCTTGCAGTCTGCGCCGTCTTTTTGATCACGTTAGTGACTGCTGATTCACGCGCCAACACCAAAGCGGGTACGTTAGTTGTTGCCGATCCAACGGTAACAACCGGATTGTTTGCGGCAAGCGTTGAACCAACCGACACCACGATCACCTCGCCAGTCTATAACACCGAGTTTCCGTTTAATGCGCTTGCCGCGCAGTGGGAACAAGATGGTGATTTTGAATTTGATCTGTTAGTTCGCTTCAAAAAAGAATCATGGACCGAGTGGCAACCATTAGAGCGTGCTGTTGATTTCCGCGATGATATGCGTAACGATTTGAGTACACAGCTCCTCCTTACCCCATATACCAACATCTTCCAATATCAGTTGATTTTTAGCGAACGTGAGCATAAAGAACTCGTACGTGATCTTGCGTTTACCTACATTGATTCGACCAAAGGACAGCAGTCATACCAGATTGCCACTGCGTCTTCGTCTGACCAGTTGCGCATCGTGAGCCGCCGCGAATGGGGCGCTGATGAAAGCTACCAGTATAACGAGGCCGGACAACTCATTTGGGAGCCGGAGTACTACACACCAAAAAAGTTTGTCATTCATCATACCGCCTCAAGCAAAGTTGATAATCCCGCGGCAACGGTACGTGCTATTTATTACTGGCATGCCAAGAGTAATGGCTGGGGTGATATCGGTTATAACTACCTCATCGACTCAAATGGCGTTATTTACGAAGGACGTGCCGGCGGCGATGGTGTTGTCGGTGGACATGCGTACATGAACAACCGCAATACCATCGGGATCGCGATGATCGGTTGTTATGACAGCAAAGAAAAAGAATGTTCATCTCCTGGTCAGGTAACACCTGCCGCACTTGACGCGCTTGAACGCCTCATCGCCGCAAAATCACAACTCTTTGATATTGCGCCAGCAGGCAAGAGCTCCTTCAATACTCATGGTATCCTGGCAAATGTCATCGGCCATACCGATGTCGGTAGCACGTACTGCCCCGGTGACCGTATCTATGAGCAATTGGGGCTTATTAAAGATCAAGCAAAAAGTAAGCTCGCGCAACTTCCCGCACTCCCAACCTACGAAACATCAGCGCAGCTTGTCTCCGTATCAGAAAAAAACGTAGCCATCCCGCAAGGAGAAACAGCGACCGTGCGTGTCTCATTTAAAAATACCGGTCAGGCAACCTGGCGCGGTTATCAGGACAATGGCGTACTCGTCGGCACTGATGTCAAAAAACTCGGCAAGATCAATGGTCTGCGGTTTGCAAGTCATAATCCTGTTGATGTCAGCGGATTTATCATGAACGAGGGAAATGTTGGTCCTGGAGAGATTGCGACCTTTGACATCACGCTTCCTGCCGTTAATGACACGCACACCTTCACGCTTGCCTGGAACAAGATGGGATACTTCCCCGCAACAGACTTCACCGTGACGACCAACGTTGTCGCGACGTCAACGGGAACGACAAGCGCTCCCGCCCCTCAGCTCAAACCGACCTATCTTGCACTACTCGAACAATCAACCTTGCCTGAACGTATCCCAGCAAACACCTCACAAGAGGCATTACTCAAGTTCTACAACATGGGTAATGCCCCATGGCGCGCCGATCAGCTGGCGCTTGATATCACGCTGGAGAATGGTGAACAGTCGCCACTGCTTGATCGCACAACGTACACCCTCGCCGACAGCGTTAGTCCCAACACGTCAGCACTCTTTTCATTGAACTTCACGGCAGGAACCGAGCAACGACAAGTACTGCATACGGTTGTCTTACGACATGGATCAACGGAGCTCATGCGCTTCAATCAGGTTGTGACCGTTATTTCTCCATATGCCGGCGTCGTGATCAGCCAAAACTTCCCTGTTGCGGTGAAAAACACATGGCGGCCAACAGTTGAAATGACCGTACAAAATGTGGGATCAGAGCCGTGGGTCTACCCGACGCTCAAGTCGACCGATGTTGACGGCACACTCTCATGGTTTTATGACTGGTCATGGAAGGACAAAAAAACCGTCCAGACCAAATGGACAACGGTGAAGCCGGGTGAAACCGTTACCTTTACCTTCAAGCTCAAGCCGTACTGGAAGCCCAATACGTACCCGCACCTCTATAAACTCTGGACCGGTTCACAGGCAATTACCCTGAACGGTCAGGAAGTATATGAACGATGGACACGCGTTGATAAATAACCAAATAAAATCCTCCCGCTCGGGGAGGATTTTATTTTTCATTATAGGTGGTATCGGAACGTTGCTCGACAGCCAAAACCTTGGTTTCCTCTCTGTTAATCAACACAATAATACGCATCTTCCCTTTTCTGATTCTATACAAATCCTTGCGTCCTTTGATTTTTTTGAGGTCATACCCCATAAGATTGCCTTGCGCGACGTCCTTCAATATTTTTAGCATTACTTCTCGCTGTCGAGGCACAAGCTTCAGAAGCGCTTTCTGTATCTTATCCATCGATGCTTTCTAAGCGACTCATGAGATCGTGGATATCTACTCCGCCTTTGCGCAATTGCGTAAAATCAACGACTTCCTCCCATACCTCATCCTGGGGGGCAGAGATCTTAAAAACAGCCTCGGATTTTTTCATCACAATAAACTCTTCCCCCTGATGCACCCGCTTGATGTACTTTGCTAAATTTTCGCGCAACTCTCGAAGGCCTACTACCTGAGCCATATTG
>CAYRMM010000084.1:0-4033 GCA_964425425.1 uncultured Gammaproteobacteria bacterium
CCTCGTGAGAAGCACGTTCATCATGATACTATTATATTTTATCGACCAGCTCGTTCCATTGCACGCTCTCGCTGTTCTGCGCCACGTGAAGAATCACCATTATCATCATCTGAGCCATCCTCGCTCTCATCTTCATTCTCATCGTCTTCAAGCTCAACACGAAAGCCTCGTCGCTCTTCAACGCGCTGCTTCACTGCTTCCAAGCGTTCCTGTTGTGATTCAATGCGCTCGATGGCATTTTCAATACCCTGCGCACCATTTTCATTCACACGCTCCAAATTTTGCTGCAAAACTTCAAGTCTGCGTTGTGTTACGGTCTCAACGCGCTCCAAAATATCCTCCGCACCTTCTAGACGTTCAGCGCGTTCTGCCGCACGCTCTAACTGTTCATGAGCACGCTCTTCTGCACGCAACGCACGTTCTTCATCACCTGCCTCACGCACCGCACGAGCCTCAGCGATACGTTCCAACGCACGCTCAAGATTTGCCTGTGCTTGTGATTTGCCAACCAAGAAAATGTCAGCAATGCGCTCCAAGGCAAGTTCGATGCCATAGAGCCACGATCCTGGCACAATACCCGGATCAACGTCATCGTCTTCGTCTTCGACAACATCATCAGACGTATCATCGACCGTTACCTCGGCCTGTGTCGTGGTGACTTCAGCTTCTTGTGCCAAAGCAGGTAGACCTGATGGCACGACGAGCGCTGCCAACGCTAGTATGGTTAAGAGATATTTCATACGCATGGGGTTATGATTCTTATATTCAGTATATCGCGGGGGTGTGGGGAAAGCAAGGAGGGGGGTAGAAGTTATCAGAAGATTCAGAAGCTGTAAGCGAGAGCTTTATGACCTCTTATTCATAGTATGAAAAATCCCCCGGCACGACGCGCGTACCGGGGGCAAGGAACTGGTGTGAAAGCGGGAGACTAGGCCGCCTTCATGAAAATGGCGGCGGTGGGTACATCCATCCCCATGCAGTCTTGGTGACTCATGTTGAGGAAAAACCCCATCTTTCTGTGAGACAAGGAAATCCCGCGCGGATGCCCGTACTCATCGGGTGCGATCACCATGCCGACGATCTTCTCGATGCCTAGGTCGCGCATGTCATCCTCGCTCATCGCGAGGAACAGGTGCACCATGATCTCAGGGGTGACCAGTTCGAGACCAAGCCGAATCCCTTCGTAAACCGGTGCAATCTCACCGATCTCATCCTTGAACAGCACCGGCTTGAGGATGACGAGCCGATAGGTCGCCTTCGTGCTCACGTACCAGCGAGCATCGAAGATCTTGTAAGGATTCAGATTCATCTTGGTCGCGCAATCGACCTCATTGGACCGACGGCGCATTTCCTCCATCGATTCGCCGTTGGTCGTGATCTCGAGCTCGATGACTTCCTGATCTTGACGAACGATCGTCACTGCCACGCTTGAGTCCTTTCAAAACTTGTTTGGTAGCAGCTCTTTATATACCACACTAGGTATGATAAAGATAGTGATAATATAGCATATTTAATTGCTTTTGTCAATTTCTTGCGGTGACCTGCACGCCCCCCTCCATTCACCATCAACCATCTACCATCAACCAGTTAATAAAAAAACCGCCCCCAGCATCGAGCCGAGAGGCGGATCAGCGAACAGTTGGCCGACGGAGTGCGTCAGCCCGAGGCGCGGGAGGTTTCGGAGGCGTTCTCGATGAACATCCCGATGGCGCCCATGCCGGCCAGGATAAGGCCCAGATGATGGAGCAGGCCCATACCCGTCTCCATGGATGTTTGGCCCAGAAAGACCATCTTGTAGCCTTCCGTGCCCGAGAACAGGGCCAAGCCGATGCCAAACAAAATCGTTCCTGCTTTCATGTTACGCCCCTTCCTGTGTTTCTTTGAGCGGGTCGACCCACTCGATTCCGTAATACCAGTGATACAAGCGAATACCCGTATACACGGTGACCGCGATGAACAATTTGGGCAGAAAATTCCGCCAGGTTAATTCTTGCTGCACAGCTTCCTCCTTATTGCAGACTCTGAAAGTAATTGTACTTTGGCATATTTTTGTGGTTTTGTCAAGAATTAAAAAACGACGGCTCACACCGTCGCCTCTTTTTCCTTTTCTCTTGTTTACCTTGTATTCCTCCCTAAAGCTCCTGCGGCGGCTGAATCGGCTGCGGAGCGAACTGTCTCAAAATAGTAATTTTTTGTTTCAACTCAATCATCTTGAGTTCACGATCAACCGTTGACTGCAGCCAGACATCCAATTCTTTAATCTTTTCGTTTAACTCCATCTCCGCACGCTTGCGGTCGGTAATATCAACCGACAAAATCATGATGCCTTCCTGCACAGGATGAATGTATAAATTAAACCAACCCACTTCTCCTCCCGGAAAAATAAATTCATTTTCCATGCGCACACTCACCTGCTTGCGCATGACTTTCTCCATTTGTTTAAACAGCGGTGTCTTCTCAATACCGGGAAACGCTTCCATCATCGTCTTGCCGATCAGCGCCTCTTTGGTCGTATGCGCCTGCTTGGCAACCGTTGCGTTGACATATAGGTACTTCCAATCAAAATCAATCACCTGCATGCCTTCCAGCATTTCATCGACCACATTTTCCAAAAGCTTCCCGATGTTGAAATCCTTAGCCATATGAGCACTCTTATGGGTTATACATTGAGGGTACCCCATGAACTACTACTCTCGCAACCATTTATCCACAGTTTGCGCATTAGGCATGATCCCCCGCCACATATCCCGTCGTCCAACAGAGTTGCAGGCTGTAGCCGCCCGAAGGGCGGTTGATATTGAGCACATCGCCAATCACATACAATCCCGGCACCAGACGTGACTCCATCGTTTGAAAATTAACTTCGCGCAACTCCACACCGCCTGATGAGACAATCGCCTTTTCTTCTCCCAGCAACCCCGTCACACGCAAGGGCACTGCCTTGATGAGACTCACCAGTTGCTTGCGTTGCTCACTACGCACACTGTGCGCCGGTGTGTCGCGCGCAATCTGCGCCAGCTGCAGCAATGGCTCCACCATCCATGATGGCACCAGCTCACCCAGTGCGTTTTTGATCTGCTTGTTGCTCTCCGTGGTGAGCAGTTGATGCAACGCCTCTTTCAGCTGCCCATGATCCACATGGGGCACGAGATCAATGGCAACAATCGTCGTACCATACGGCAACATGTCGCCAATTTCTTTACTCATATTTAAAATAGTCGGACCACTCACACCTTCGTGGGTAAACAAGAGCTTACCTTTGCGGCGAAACTGCTTGCGTCCATCCTGATACACCGCGAGCGCGATGTCAGACAACGACCGTCCCGCGAGCGCATGCGACCAACGGTCGCTCGTCGCGAGGGGCACGAGTGCCATGCCGGGCTGCGCGATGGTATGCCCCAGTTCCGCAAGCCACCCAAATCCCTCGCCCGTCGAACCCGTCTCGGGACGAGACACACCCCCCGTCGCGACGACGCACGACGAGCCACGGACGACCTCACCGTCACGTAACTGAACATGAAACACTCCCTGCTCGTCGCGCGTGATGCGCTCCACCGCGGCATCGGTACGCACCTGCACACCGCCCTCACGCATATACGCAACGAGAACATCCCACACCGACTGCGCCGATTCAGAAGCGGGAAACAAACGCCCTTCCGGCTCTTCAATGGTGGGCATCCCACGCTCATGGAAAAAACGTAACGTATCTTCGACGTTCTGTTGCGCAAATGCCGCGTGTAAATGCTTTGCCGCATCGCCGTATCGTTGCAAGAGCACGCGATTATCCGTCGTGTTATTCGTCACATTGCAACGCCCACCACCCGTGATGAGGAGCTTTTTACCCAGACTCGGATTTTTTTCGAGCAACACAACAGAGCGACCTCGCTGTGCCGCTCTCCCTGCTGCCATCATGCCGGCGGGACCGCCACCGATGACAATGACGTCGTAATGAGCTGGATTATGGATCATGGTTAATGGTTAATGGAAGATACATCCCTCCCCCTAGTAATGGGGAGGCCAGCCACGTCGCTCG
>CAYRMM010000085.1:0-3960 GCA_964425425.1 uncultured Gammaproteobacteria bacterium
CTGGATGCTCTTGAATTTCGACGCGTTCTTTATGTTTATGAGCTTTATAGATGTCCTTCTCTGTCAAAATTGAAAGAAAGTTTCCTAATCCCATCGAAATCCCGTCGGCAAATAAATTTGCAAAACCAAAGAGCAATACCGTCACAAACGTTAATCCAAGCACCTCACCACCCATCAGGCTGGCACCGCTAAATCCCGCGACAACCGCAAACGTGGTGACAATACCGTCAATGCCTCCATAGACAATTTCACGGAGATACTCAGCAATCGGGCTTTGCTTGTGCTCTTTTTGCAAGTGAGAAGCAAGCGCTTCATTGCGCGTATGATACATATCACTGATTTAAGAAGTTAAAAGCTCTCTCTAGTATACCAAGGAACCTCAAACAACAAAACCTTCATCAACCGCTGACAAAGGTTTTTGTGGAGCCACCTTCGGGAATTGCCAGGTCATTCGACCTGGTCCGCCTTTGGCGGAAACTCGTAACTGAGCCACCTTCGGGAATTGAACCCGAGACCTTTTCCTTACCATGGAAACGCTCTACCGACTGAGCTAAGGCGGCATGTGGGAGTAGTATAGAGGAATCCCCTATTTTTTTCAATACGCTGAGCACGCACAAATCTAGACAAAACCCCACCTGTCATGTATACTACTCATACCTTTATGGGTCGGTACCGAAGCGGTCAACCGGGGCAGACTGTAAATCTGCTGGCTCAGCCTTCGCAAGTTCGAATCTTGCCCGGCCCACACATAAAACTCCCATCCGTTTGGATGGGAGTTTTTGGCTCTTTTACGAGAGATCCGCAATTGCTTCTTCAAATTCTGCTAAACGAGCATTTTCAGGATTCGCCTCTTTGAGCTGCGCAAGCATCATCTGCGCAATCACCCGATCTTTTCCTTTAAGCGCTATCTCTAATGCTAAGGTTACATACTTTGGATTTTTCGGCTCAATCTCCAAAGCTTGCCGCGCTCGCTTCAGCGCCTGCTCAAGCTCACCCTGCTCAAAGTGAATGTAAGCAAGGTCGTAATACGCTAACGCGTACTCAGGATCAAGTCTGAGGATAAATGCAAACGTCTCCTTTGCTTCCTCGTATTTTTTGTTTTCAAAATAGAGCTCCGCAAGACCTTCATACGCTTCAATATTTTTGGGATCCTGGCTGATCACGTCAATATACTTACGCTCAGCTTTTTCAAAATCCTCTTCTTCGGCAAGTTCCTCTGCCTCTTCAAGCTCTTGTTCAATTTTCTCTGCGTGTTTTTCAAAATCTTCCTTGGTCACGAGTACCTGCGGCTCACGCTTCTCAAGTTGCTTTTTCTGCTCCTCAAGACGTCCCTGAAGCTCCTCAAAGCCGCCTGACACCTTCTTTTTGAGCGATCCAAAGATTCCCGCAACCGCCTTGCTTGCTTTCTCGGTCTTACGCTTCAGACGTTCTTCAATAATCTTCTTTTTTGTCTGCTCCTCTTTCGCCTCCTGAATTGTTTCCGTATGGACGCGTGTCAGTTGTGGAAATTTACGCAAAATAATGATCGCAATAACGACCAGACAAATCAACACGATTAATAACGGGATGAAATTAAACATTAGTAGACCTTATGAATTATCTGCATCAACGACGATGCTTTGAGCGATGCACCCCCAACTAACGCTCCATCAACATCGTCAAGATTAAGGATGAGATCCGCATTGTCAGGTGTGACACTTCCTCCATACAGCACCGGTACTCGTGTTGCCGCGACTCCCAGCACCGTACCTGCCACACGCTTGATGTGCGCATGTGCCCGCGCTATATCAGCGGGTTGCGCTGCCTGCGGCTGCTTGCCTTTTTGAAATGTCGAGATTGCCCAAACCGGCTCATACGCGATGATCACCGGTCTCGTAATTCCACGAAGCGCTGCCTGTACTTGGCTCGTCAACACACGATTCGTTTCCCCTTTTCGGCGCTGATCCGCCGTTTCTCCGACACACACAACGGGTGTAATCTTTTTTGCCTGAAGACGCACTATTTTGTCATGCACGCGTTTATCTGTTTCATCAAAATACGCGCGTCGCTCTGAATGCCCGACAATCCCATAGCGCACCCCTACATCTTTGAGCATTGTTGCTGAAATTTCTCCGGTATACGCACCATCTTCGTACTCGCTCACATTCTGAGCGGCCAACTCAAACTCACGATCAGCAACTGATAACGCCGCAAGCATCGTGTACGGAGCGGCGACAACAGCACGCACTTTCTTATTCGTAACCGTAAAATCACGCGCAAACGCAAGCGCTGTCGCATGCGTACCGTTCATCTTCCAATTCGCAATAATGAATTTACGAGCCATATCGTTGTGTTACTGTAAAAACGAGCGGAAATCAATAGCCTCATCATCCGCAATCACCGCAAGCGTCGCATTCGCCGGCACAAAAATCTGCTGACTTACCCGTAGTATATCATCTTTTGTAACTGCTTGAATACGGTCGATGCGCTCCTGTGGACTCATCACCTCCCCAGACAACAAATATCGCTTGAGGTACAGCTCCGCGCGATTCGCACTATCTTCAATTGAAAGCTTTAATCCTCCGATAATCTGCTCTTGGGCTTGCCGCAACTCTTCATCGGTCATGCCCGTACGCGCAAACTCAAAGACGATCTTTTGGATCAACTCCAAAGCATCGCCAATCTTCTCTTTGTTCAAACCAGCACGCACTACCATGTTCCCGACATCTTCATACAAATCCGGGTACATGCGGATGTAGTAACACAAACCACGTTGTTCACGCACCTCATCAAATAACACCGAACTCATACCTCCACCTAAATGCGTGGCGATAATGCTCTGCGCGTATGAATCAGGACTTGCAAATCCGACACAGCGATACCCTAATTGGAGGTGAATCTGCTCAACCGGCTTTTGGAGAACGCGGACACGCGGCTCAGTAAGCGTAAAAACGGTTTCTTTCTCGTGCAATCCATACGCTCCGTTGGCCTCATGTCGTTCGCTAAAATATTTTTCAAGCAAGGTATCAATGTCGTCTGGCACCTTCCCCGCCACCACCAGCGCGCTCTGATCTTCGGTATAAAAGGCCTCCTTATACGCCAGCAGCTGCTCGCGTGTCATCTTGGTGATACTGTCACGATTACCAATAATAAATCGTCCCAAGGTGCTTTCTTTGTACGCCTCTTGCTCAAACACATCATCGATATGCCGTGTCGGCGTATCTTCATACATCTTCATCTCTTCCAAGATCACGCCACGCTCACGCTCAATTTCTTCCGCCGGAAAGGTCGCGTGATAGAGCATATCAGACAAGATGTCAGCCGCAAGTTCGGCCTTGTCTGCCGCAATTTTGATATAGTAGGCCGTCATATCCTTTGCCGTAAAGGCGTTATACTCAGCACCCACCGCATCGAGCGCGCGCATAATATCACGCGCCTTGGGGCGCTTCACCGTACCCTTAAACATGAGATGCTCAATGAAGTGAGCAGCCCCTGAAAGCTCATCGGTCTCCTGTCGAGATCCGACATGATATCCTTTGAGAAAGGTAATTGACTCGGCATCGCGCATCGGCACGATAATCACGCGCAAACCGTTTGACAGCGTCAGCTGTCGGTACTCTTGATGCATACTTCGTACTCTTTTAATGCGTAAGTTTTTCCTGCACGTACGACGCCAGGTCAGCAATGGCAATGCGCTCCTGCTGCATGGTGTCTCGATGACGCACGGTCACCTGTTGGTCATTGATCGTATCAAAGTCAATCGTTACGCAATACAGCGTTCCGATCTCATCCTGACGACGATACCGCTTTCCAATCGACTGCGTCTCATCATAATCAACTCGAAAATGGCGTGATAATTCATCGCGTAACGGTTCTGCTATTGAAGTGAGCTCTTCTTTTTTCGACAATGGAAGAATTGCCACTTGGTATGGCGCAATCGTTGCGTTAAAACGCATCACCGTGCGTACGTCACCATCTTCG
>CAYRMM010000086.1:0-3957 GCA_964425425.1 uncultured Gammaproteobacteria bacterium
TGCAGCAGTACTTCAATAAGCTGCTCAAGGACGCCTTCTCGGCGCTCCTGAGCATCGCGCACCTCGTGTGCGACAGCCCGACCTACAGCGTGCAAGCCTGCTCGCCGGCGTTGCTGGACGTGCATCCGTGCACCGTATCCACCCCCAAGGTGCCCGCCTACCGCGTGTGGGTGGGGGAGCGTCAGGCGAATCAGTCACTCGCGTATAACCTTCTCTCCGAAGCGGTATACGAAGGTGACGTGCCCAGCGTCGCTGACCAGCTACTGAACAAGGCGAACGTCGAGTATCTGGTCCTCAAGGCCGTACCGACGTACAAGCGCGGAAACTTCAGCGTTGCCATCGTGCCCGTCACGGAAGGCGCGCTGCAGGATATCACGCAGCGCTTGGAGCGTTCGCTCAAAAAGCTGATCGATGCTTCGAGTTCGCTGACGCTGCGCATGCAGCTGGAAGCGGCCAAGGAGCAGCTGCTCAGCAAGCTGGAGAGCGGCGCTTCGAGTGACTCGGGCGGCACGTTTGCGCTCGAAGGCACGCTCACGCATGGGACGGGAAACTGGCCCGCGTGAAGCACCGACACATCGGCTTTTTGCCGGCATCACTCTGTGGTGCCGGCTTTTTTTTTGTCGCTTCATAGGCTAATGACGTTTTTTTGTTTATCGGCTCGCTGGTGATGTGCTATACTTACTGACATGGCAGAGTATCAAGAGCTTAGTGAAAAAGAATTACGATTCGGCTATTGGTTTGTGAGTAATAAGTTGCTTTTGAAGCGCTTACTCATTGCCGGATTATTTTTGGTTAACATGCTTGTGTGGGGGTATGTACTCTTTAGTTTGGTGATGGCATTTGGTGTTGAGTACCAAAAAGATCGAATGATCGAACGTGACCTTGTGGTCAATCAATACAGCGATACCAACGCCTTGTTTGAACTCACGCAACCACGACCGTTACAGACGTTATCGGTGACAACTTTTGGCGCGACCGAAGGACGGTTGGATGCGCTTGCTCGTGTGCGCAACCCCAACCAGTCATGGGGCGCTGAATTTTCATATCAATTTCAAGTTTCAGACGGAACGGCGATGATGCGTCGAGGCTTTATTATGCCCGGAGAAGAAAAGTATGTGTTTGATCTTGATATTGAAGGTCGGCAAGTCGTGGGAGTGCAGCTGAGCAATGTTGAGTGGACGCGTGAAAATGATTTCGCGACGATTCAAGGACAACGCGCTCAATTCACGTTTACTGATGTCGCGTATATCCCAAAAATCGAAGCGGAAGCCGAAGCGAATCGCGCGGTCTTTACGGTGACGAATAACTCGAGCTACAACTACTACCAGCCACGCTTTCAGGTTTTATTGCAACGTGGCTCAACGATTGTCGGGATTCAAGAGCTGACGATTGATCGCTTGATGTCTGGACAAACACGGACGGTCGAGGTACGATGGATCGAGCAAGTAGCCGCCGTGCAGTCGGTGCAGATTATTCCTGATATTAATTATCTCTCTGAGAGCGCCTACATTGCCTTTTGAGTTGTGAATGAGAGGAGCGCATGAAACTTCGTCCGTCAGTGCTCGTAAAAAATTTTGACTGGATTTTTGCGGCAACAATGTGTATTTTGCTCGCCACCAGTTTGATCATGCTTTACTCTATTGCGTTAGGGAGCGATGATCCAACAGACCTGCTCAATTTTCAAAAGCAGGTCGGTTTTGTTGTGGTCGGTCTTGGGGTCTATGGCGTTACGGCGTTTTTTCTTGATTATCGTTTGTTAGAACGTTTAGCGAGACCATTGTTTGTGGTGGGTGTACTGGTGCTGATCGGGGTCTTGCTTTTTGGAAGTACGGTTCGCGGAACGACAGGGTGGTTTGTCATCGGAGGTTTATCATTGCAACCGGTTGAATTTATTAAAATTATCGAAGTGATCGTTTTGGCGGTGTTTTTGAGTGCCAAGGCGAAGTATATCACTCAGTTGAAATACCTGATTGCGAGTGCGTTGGGCGTTGCGGTGTTGGTGGGGTTGATTTTATTGCAACCTGACTTCGGGTCGGCCGTGATTTTGGGTGCGGTCTGGTTTGGTTTGGTGTTGATGACCGGTATTCGTAAGGCACATCTTGCCGCAATGGCGGCGGGGTTTGTCGTTACGTTGAGTGTTTTGTGGTTTGGTGTGTTTGAGGAATATCAGAAAAATCGTGTTCGTGTCTTTTTGAATCCCGAACTTGATCCGTTGGGAACAGGGTACAATGTCACGCAGGCGATTATTGCGGTTGGATCAGGACAGCTCTTTGGAAGGGGGTTGAGCTTTGGATCTCAGTCGAAGTTAAAATTTTTACCTGAGGCGCAAACCGACTTTATCTTTGCCGTTATCGCAGAACAATTAGGGTTGTTGGGGGTTGTGGTGTTAATTTCGTTGTTTGGCGTGCTGTTGTGGCGTATGATCATGATTGCGCGACAATCCTCTGATAACTTTGCCGCGTATCTGGTGCTTGGTGCGTTTTTAGTCGTGTTCACCCAAATGGTGATTAATATTTCAATGAATATCGGATTGATGCCGGTGACGGGATTGACGCTGCCGTTGGTCAGTTATGGTGGTTCGTCGTTGGTGGCGACGATGGCGCTTTTAGGGATTGTGCAGTCGGTCGCTATGCGCGCGCGGCAGAGTCGGATGAGTTGACAATTTTCGTCTTTTTGATTATCATGCACGCACCCACTTGACTGAGGGATGTGGAACCCTCGTCTTAAGTAAATGAAATTTTGAAGTATGGCTCAATTTGCATTAGCAGGCCAAATCCGAGAAGAGCTCGGGAAAGCAGTCTATGATGTACGCGAAGCAGGTATGATTCCTGGTGTCGTGTATGGTGGAGCTGCGAATATGAATGTCAAAGTTCCTCGATCTGCTTTTGAAGCATTGTTTGACAAGGCCGGTGAAAACTCAATTGTTGACTTGACCGTTGGAGACAAAACCGTGCCAGTGTTGATTTATGAGATTCAACGCCACCCAACAACGCATTTGATCATTCACGTTGACTTCTATGAAGTTGACATGAACAAGGAGATTACCGCAAACGTTCCATTGAACTACGTTGGTATTGCTCCCGCACTCAAGCTTGGAGGAACATTACTCCAAAACCTTGATGAGGTTGAAATTCGTTGTTTGCCAAAAGATCTGATTCATGAGATTACCGTTGATGTTTCAGTCTTGAAGACGTTTGATGATAACATTCACGTTGGTGACTTGCAGCTCCCGGAAGGCGTTACCTTTGAAACGTCAGAGGACGTCTTGGTAGCGAAGGTTGCTGAGGTTCGTGAAGAAGTTGAGGCAGCTGTTGTTGACGAAGCTGCGGCAGTTGCTGCTGTTCAGAAGGAAGAGAAGAAAGAAGCCGCTCCTGACGAAGCTGCATCGTAAGATGTACAGCACAAAAAGCTTTCTCCGACGAGAGAGCTTTTTGTTTCTATGCTATACTAATCATTGACTAAGGTATATATCATCCCTATGGAATCATTTGATCTGAAAGAGTTTGTGCAACGTAAGTGTCCGATTCTTGTCATTATCGCTCTTATCATCGCTGTTTTAGCGTACGCGCAAGCGACACGACAAGGGGGGGCTGACGAGACTCCTCGCGATGAACGTGATGTCATCGAAGAGCCAATCGTGGAACGTTTTTACCGTACAATTGACGGTGTAGAGGTTCCTTCACAGGAAGCGACGACTGAGCATCTGGCGGCAGTCATGATTGAGAATAATAGTGAGTCGTGGCCGCTTGCCGGGATCGAAGATGCATCGATTGTCTATGAAGTGTTGGCTGAAGGGCGGATTCCTCGCTTCTTGGCAATTTTTGCCGCATCGGCCATGCCAGACAAGATCGGGCCGGTGCGCAGCGCGCGTACATACTACCTTGAATTGGCGGCATCTTTTGATGCACCTTATCTACACGTTGGAGGTTCTCCTGATGCTCTCGCGAAAATAAAATC
>CAYRMM010000087.1:0-3929 GCA_964425425.1 uncultured Gammaproteobacteria bacterium
GCCGCGACGCTTCGAGTGAGAGAGGGAGGTGAGTTACTACCCCTGTATGATAAAGAGCCCAATATTACCTACTCGTAATATATGCATCACACAGCGCATCACGCAGTAGCGCGATATGCGCGACAGGCTCCCGTTTCTGGGATGTACGCGCATATCACGATTCAGCATATAGCGATTGCTTTAATCGGGATTTTCATTCCTATTTATTTTTACACGCTCGGGTTTTCCATTGCGCAGATTTTGTTTTTTGAATTCTTGTACGCCATCTATTACATCCTATTGACCCCACTTGCGGTTGCGGTGATTCGCGCAACATGCGTCAATAAGGCGTTTTTGGTAAGCTTTCCTTTCCGTATCGTATTTTTCTTGTTGTTGGCGTATGTTCCTACGCATCCAATCCTTTTTTATATATTACCGGTGTTGCTGGCGTTTCGTTTTGCTTTGTTTAATATTGCCTTCCATGCCAATATGCTGGCGCATGAGGATAATCATACGACGGGAAGAACAATGGCGCGCTACTATATCTTACTGTCGATTGCAAGTTTTCTCGCGCCCTATATCGGCGCATTGATTATTAGTTTCCTGGGGTTTGAGTTCATTATTCATGTGAGCATCGCAATTTTAGTTATTGGGGCATTGCCGTTATTTGGTGTTCATGAGACCTGCCCGCTTCCGATGGAATTTAGTCAACGACGCGTGTGGACGGGTATTTTTGATCGTCGTAAAAACATGCTCACGGCCTCGCACGCGGGCTATGCGATCGAAGCATTGATTGGTAAGGTGCTGTGGCCACTCTTCTTATTTATTTTTTTAGGCAGCGTTGAGGCAGTCGGGTTTATTACTTCGCTTTCATTATTGCTTGCGACTGCCGCGTTTTATCTCATTGGCCGTTGGACTGATGGACGTGATCGCAAAAAATTAATTGCAGTGGGGACTCGCGCGTATGCGCTGAGTTGGGTATTGCGCATTGGCGGCATTAATCCAACCTTTGCGGTTATTTCTGATGTGTTTCGTAATGTTGCAGAAAAGCTCATGCTTATTCCGTGGAGTGCGTATAGTTATGAAGTTGCTCGGCAGCAACATCCTTATGAATATATCGTGACGCGAGAGATCGTCATCAACGGATTTCGAGTACTTGTGATCCCATTGCTCATGCTTCTCTTTATGGAGTTTTCGGTATTTACCGCATTTGTGATTGCGTTTATTGCCGCGGCACTCACAACGTTCCTCATCCCCAAGATAACTGAGTTTGCGCGTGAGTAATAAGAGTGACTGACGAGTATCAGCCCCAATCACGGGGCTGATTTTTTGTTATGCAGAGGTGAGTCGGTGTGCGTTCCAGCCGCGTGTAGGGTGCTCTAGTCGTGGATGTATGCCCTGCACGCATTGCAACTGCGTGCAGGGTACCGAGCACGAACCTGCCTGCCGGTAGGCAGGGTGCTCTGGTACCCTGTGGATAACAATGTTGACGCGTGTAGCGCTGTGGTATAAAATGGAGGTGTAAGGTTGAGAAGTGGGGAGAAGTGGAAAATCTTCAAACCGGTTCGCACCATATCGCCAAACGCATGTTTATCGGAGAATACCGGCATTCGATCGATGAGAAAGGTCGTATCGCCGTGCCGACAAAGTTTCGTAAAGATTTATCTCGTGGAGCAGTTATCACCAGAGGGCTTGATAACTGTCTTTATGTGTATACGCTTGCCGAGTGGAAGCAACTTGCCCAAAAACTTGCCACATTGCCGATCTCAAAAGCAAATACACGCGCGTTTGCTCGCCTCATGTTGGCGGGAGCGATGGATGTTTCTTTAGATAAACAGGGAAGAGTTGTTTTGCCTGAGTATCTAAGGGAGTATGCGAACCTCACGAAGAAAGCGGTCATGACCGGCTTGTACAGTCACCTTGAAATCTGGGATCAAGATGCATGGGAGAAGTATAAGAAGGCAACCGAAAAAGATTCTTCGTCGATCGCAGAAGCCTTAGATGGATTAGATGTGTAAAATCCTATCTTCTTCGGGAGTAGGTGCCGCATTGATGGATGCGTGTTTCAGGAAAGAAGAGGAATGCTTATCTTCTTCTTCCCTGGATAGACGCTTTCATTCTGATGAATGATTGTTGATCTGTGTGACTTTTTCTCGCCCACTCACCACCCATTGGGGTGATGGGTGGTTTTTTTCTTCGAGTATATGAAATTTGAACATACGAGCGTTTTACGCGATGAGTCAATTGAATATCTCGCCATCCAGCCAAACAAAACCTATGTCGATGGAACGTTAGGTGGTGGAGGGCATGCGTATGAAATTTTAAAGCGCAACGGGCCAAAGGGTGTATTACTCGGGATCGATCGTGATCCCGCCGCGCTCAGCGCGGCGGGGCAACGTCTTGCCGAATTTGGCAAACGATCGATCTTGGTACAGAGTACGTACGATAATTTACGATCCATTGCCTATGATCATGGAATACAAAGCGTTGATGGAATTTTGCTGGACTTGGGCGTTTCCAGTTATCAGCTCGCTGATCCCACTCGAGGATTCTCGTTTCAGGGGGATTTCCCGCTTGATATGAGAATGGGGGTGGGGAGTACGATGACGGCCGCTGATGTTGTGAATACCTGGTCTGCTGAAGCGTTGCAAGATATCTTCTCGCGGTATGGAGAAGAGCGCTATTCGCGCAGTATTGCTCGCGCTATCGTGGCTGCCCGTGAAGAGGTGCCGTTTACCACTACAGGATCGTTGGTGAAGGTGATTCAGGGAGTGTATGCAGGGAAGCCACGCCCCAAAATTCATCCGGCGACGAAAGTGTTTCAAGCACTTCGTATCGCGGTGAATGATGAGCTTGCTATTTTGGAGCGGTGTTTGCGTGAAGGAATTGAGCTCTTGGCTCCCGGAGGACGTTTTGTCGTCATTACCTTCCACTCGTTGGAGGATCGAATCGTGAAGCACGTGTTCAAAGAATACGAGCATCGTGAAAAGCGCAATAAATATGCGCCTCAGGTGGCGCAGGGAACCGGTCTTCGTGTTATTACCAAAAAACCACTACTACCCAGCGATAAGGAGATTGCAGATAATCCCCGCGCGCGCAGCGCAAAGCTGCGGGTTGTTGAAAAAATATAAAAACAAAAACTATGGGACGTTTTACACTGACACAAAAAATGATGGCACTCAAAGAACGGCATTTGGTTCGCCGTAAAATTGCATTATCAACAGAGGGTTCACGTCGTTCGGTGATGGTGTTGGCCGCTGTTTTGGTGATGTTGGGTGTTGCGTATTTGTGGCAGGTGAATGCTGTTGCCGCGCTGGGATATGAGTTGCGTGATTTAGAAGCGCGTTTTGAAACACTCCAGAAAGACAACAAACGGTTGGAGCTTGTGGTTACCGAGAAGCAGTCAACGGGGTACTTAATGCAACGTTTGGATGAGTTGGCGATGGTGCCGGTCGGAGCTGTGTCATATGTACAGGCAACGTCAGTTGATGTCGCGTTAGCACAATAATAAAAAAACGGCCATTCGATTATCTCGAAATGGCCGTTGGCAAAACTTCGCTTAGGCGGGGTTTTTTTGTTCAAAGTCGATGATGTGTCCCACGAGACTGTACAGGGCAAAGACTGCCGTGATGAGTACGATGCTGCTGATGAGCATCTCCAGTCCCGCGCGAAGCGATGCTGCTGCAGAAGCGGCGAGCGCTTGGTGGAAGGGGGCTGTGGTAACCACCAGGATCAGGGCGCATTCCAGCACCATTTTTGTTTTACCGGGCCATCGCGCCCGTCCCGTGTGCGCCGAGTCGTCGTAGGTGCCTTCTTGGAGCTGCAGTGATTCCGTGATCCAGTGCGTTATGGAGACGATGAGTGCGGCAGTCTCGATGATCGTGAGTAAGAGCGTGAAACTCACGAAGAGCTGGTGCGCCGTGAGCGGAATCGTTTGCGCGATGAGAAAG
>CAYRMM010000088.1:0-3898 GCA_964425425.1 uncultured Gammaproteobacteria bacterium
CTCAATAACATTCCGAGCCGTGTCTCGCTCTTCATCAGTAAGCCGTGATGGAGTCATCTGCGCGTACATAAAGAAGTCATCATGACCGATATCCTTCCCTGTCGTCAGCTCAATAAACTGCGTCCAGTAGGTTTTTCCACGTGAATTCACATAGACATCAACCGAGTACAACTGCCCTTCGATCAACTGTTCGACTAAAATCTCAGGAGTTTGTTCATTTTTGTTTTCTTTGTAGAGAGCTTTGATTTTGCGGAATGTATCTTTGAGTGTCGACTCCAACTCCTCACGATAATAACACGTTGCCACGAGCTGACTTTTGGTCAACGCGGCCGGCTTAACCACGCAAGGAAACTTTACCGTCTTTTCAATTTCAGCCACAATCTTTTCAGAGGTATCCGTAACGATCATGAAACGCGGAATTAATTTGGGAACATATTTTTTCAATGCTTGACGCATCTTAATCTTGTTGCTGCACACACGAATTGAGCGCGCTGTTGGGAGGCGCAGGTATGAAAAAAGGGGTACGATACGCGCATAGGCAGGCATATAGTACTCAGCAAAACAGTTGACCGCCACAACTTCATCGTGAATCGGGAGCAACGCATCTTCAATTTCTTTCTCGCTCTTGAGATTTACCTCAAAAAAAACATCTAGACGAGCGCGCGTTTGCGAATCAACCTCTTCTTGGGGCGATGTAATTAATCCAATGCGATATGTTTTTTTATCAAGTTCACTGAGACGCTCAAGCGCCTCAAAAACTTTCGCATTCACTTTCCCGACGTACAGGATGATGTTTTTGTCACCTTGTTTCATACAGAGAGAAGTCGTTGATAAGGCTTATAGTGTAGCACACAAAAAGGGTTCAATCAACCGTCTAGACTCCGATCAAGGTTCGCACCTGTTGCCGCGAAAGTTCGCGATATTCACCGGGCGCGAGATCATCAATCGTTAACTTGCCAATGCGAACGCGTTGCAACGCTGTCACCTCATATCCAAGGGCTTCGCACATACGACGCACTTGGCGATTTTTCCCTTCAACGATGGTAAGTGAGAGTGTGTTTTTATTGATCTTCTCGGCAACCGCCGGAAGTGTCGTCCAGTCACCAATATCAACCCCTTCTTCGAGCTGCGCTAGACATTCGCGAGTAATTGGCTTATCAACGGTAACGATATATTCTTTAGGAATGTTGTGATCAGCCTTCAGAATTGTATTCACGATACTTCCGTCGTTGGTGAGTAGAATTAATCCACTCGTCTGCACGTCTAAGCGACCTACCGGGAAAACACGTTTCGGATAGTTGATCGCTTGAATAATCGTATTATTCGATGACGCATCCTCAGTCACGATAACGCCGTAGGGCTTATGGTATGCCAAATACACATACTCATCATCCGGCACAACCGGCACACCATCAACCGTGACTGTATCGGCCCCCTCAACCTCATCACCAAGTTGCGCGGTGCGCGCATTAATGCGCACGCGTCCTTGACGAATCATTTCATCAGCGCCACGTCGCGACGCAACACCAGACTGCGCTATATATTTATTAATTCTCATCACGTAGAATTCGTTGTAATTGATCAATGCTTCCCGTAAGAATAAACCCCGGCAAGGTCAAAAACTGGTCGCGCGTCACGGTATATGCATGCTCAAGCGTACGCCCATACTGATATCCGCTCCGCGCAACGAGCTCCTCAACCGCCTCATCGTGAAGACCAAATGGATACACGAAGGTTTGCACCTCATCGCCAATAATTGACTCTAACATTTCTTTGCTTTGACGAATTTCACGTTCTTGCGTTATACCGTCAACACGCGTGAGATACGGGTGCAGGACACTATGACTTGCAATCTCATGACCCGCCTCGTGCATCTCACGAATCATTTCAGCGGAAAGATAGTTCTGATTTTTTAAGGCATTAGTGAAAGGAGCAAAAACCGCTTTCATGCCATATGCCTCAAGCAATGGGAAGACCGTCTCGTAATGATCACGAGACCCATCATCAAAACTCAAAATTACTGAATTTTCGTCAAAATCTCGTCCTCCTGTGAGTATACTCTCGAGGTCCCGGAAGGCATATGTCGTTACCCCGTGCGCCAAGAAGTAGTCAAGCTGCGCCGCAAACTCTTCAGGCGACATGATGTACGTTCGATCTGTCGCTGTATCGCTGACGCGATATGGTCGGATTTGATGGTAAACTAAAACTGGAATTGTGAAAGACTCACGGGGTGTTATAACACGATTCTGTTGCCTCCCCTCTCCCGACATCTTTTCATCTTGTTCCCTGCGGTCAGTGAACATAAAATACAACGTAACAACAATAATACCGACGAGCGCGGCAATAATCATGAGAGACTGTAGTTGTGATTGCTTCATATATTTTGTGTAAACAGCGTATCGCAGCTAGTATAGCGCACCTTTCGAAAATAAAACAGCCGCATCTTGCGCGCTCCCGCGCCTCAGTGCGGCTGTTGATACAGGGCTTATTTGCAACTACCGCAACATTCACCATCATGGCAATCTTTGCAATCACACAAGAGCAAAAGACCACCGATAATACCGATATTTTTCAAAAACTGTGTCAACTGCATCTGATCTCCGAGATCAAGGTGAAACAGCAACGTTGTCACCGCTAAATATAACGCAACCGCGCCAGCAACTTTTTGCAAATGCTTCCCCGCCAAAATCGCAAGACCTCCGCCAAGTTCAAAAATGATGGCGAGTACGACTCCGGCTTGCGCCATCCATCCAGAAACGCCCAACACAGCAGTAATATACCCTGCGGTGCCAGCAAATCCGATGATTTTTAAAATTCCCATAACCACCAAAAAGAGCCCTAGCAACCATCGGCCAGTTACCTGCCCTTTGCACAAAATATTCATAGAACTAGTATTTATGAATTAATGATATTCGTTAGTATACCACACTCACACTACGCCGCGCCACGTATATCTTGCTGCTCTCGTCGCTCAATAAGCCGTTCGAGGCGCTCAATGATAAAAGGCCCTACAAACGACGTCACGATACTCAAGATAATAATCGCACTTGCAATGTTATCATCAAAAATTCCGCGTTCAACACCGATAAACACAACCGCAAGCGTCGCTGAAAGACTCGGTGTCAAGGCAAATCCAACCAACAACGCCTCGCCATGACTATATCCGGTAAAGCGCGCTCCCGCATAACCACTCAGAACCTTGGAGATAACTGAGCCGGTGATAATCGCAGCCGTTAGCGCAAGCACGACACCCCCCTCAAGCAACACCAAGACATTGACGGATGCACCAATCACTACGAAAAATATTGGGATAAAAAAACCGTAACTAATAGTTTTGATTTTTTCCATAAATTCTTCGGATTGGAGGTTGTCAGATAGCATCATACCGGCAAAAAACGCGGCAAGGATGGGGTGAAACCCCAAAACCTGGAAGATCACCACAATACCTAATAACAGCGCGAATACCCAGCGCACCTCAAAATTAAAAACATCTTGCCCCTGAGGGCGCACAATATACAAAAACTTACGCAACTTAGGGATCATCATCCGCAAAGCAATAATAACTAGAAGCGCAACTAGATAGAATAACGGCAACGGAAGTGAACTTACGGGATTCACCGTTTGCAACACAAGAGAAAGGAAAACAAAGCTGATGATGTCAACAACAATCGCCGTCGCAATAATATCCTGCCCGACATGGCGACGCATCATACCAGCACCCTCAAGTGAAGGTAAAACGACCGTAATCGATGAAGATATGAAAATTGTTCCCACCAACAACACCGCCACATCCGTATACCCAAAATATGCAGCCACCGCAATTCCTGTGATAAACGGAATTACTGCATTTAACAAGGCAAGTGCGCTGATGTGTTTTTTACCTGCCTTGAAGTGCGAC
>CAYRMM010000089.1:0-3881 GCA_964425425.1 uncultured Gammaproteobacteria bacterium
GAAACTCACGCCACCAATCGTCACCTCCATTTTCAACACATCCTGCATTGACTTTTGCGGCTTGGGTGCCTTAACGGGCTTTGCTGCTTTTTGTGTTTTTGTTTTTGGAGCCATAGGGATTGGTAATGGTTAATAATTAATTATTCAATGTTAATTATTAACCTTAATCTTTATTCTATCGTCACCTTCAGAACCTCCTCAAGTGTCGTGACGCCGTTCAGCACTTTCTGTACTCCGTCTTCAAACATCGTCGTCATCCCTTCTTTAATCGCCTGCGCCTTGATCACATCTGATGTTTTGCGCTCCACAATCATTTCACGAATGGTGTCGCTCATCTCAAGCACTTCAAAAATACCCACACGCCCGATATATCCGGTGTTATTACAAATCGGACACCCCTTCCCTTTAAACAACGTGACATCTTTGGTCTGCACTTTTTTGTGATTCGCCATATGCTTTTTGAGCAACCCCACCATCTTGTCATACTCCTCTGAATTTTTCTTGGGCTTATATGAAATACGGCAGCTGTAGCAAATCTTACGAACCAACCGTTGCGCGATAGCAACATGCACCGTGGATGCCACCAAAAACGGCTCCATGTCCATATCAAGCAATCGTGGTAAGGTCGTCGCCGCGTCATTCGTATGAAGGGTCGACAAGACCAAATGCCCCGTCAGCGCCGCATTAATACCAATATCAGCAGTTTCCGCGTCACGAATTTCTCCGATCATGATAATATCCGGATCTTGACGCACAATCGAGCGCAGCCCTTTGGCAAACGTTAAGTTCGTGCGCGTATTCACCTGAATTTGGTTAACGCCCTCAATGTCATATTCCACCGGATCTTCGATGGTGGTGATATTCACCTCGCGGCGATTCAAAATTTTAATCATCGCGTACAGCGTCGTCGTCTTACCTGACCCTGTAGGACCGGTTACTAAAATCATACCGTGCGGACGATCAATCGCCTTGCGCACACGCTGCAAATCGTGATCCCCTAACCCAAGCTCGGTGAGCGTGTATGCTCTGTTTTGCGCCGCCAAGATACGCATCACCACTTTTTCACCGCGCGTGACGGGAACAACTGAAACACGCACATCCACAAAGCCATCAACCGACATGAAGCGCAACTTACCATCTTGCGCCGCCTGATGTTCGTCGGTGCGCAAACGCGCAAGGATTTTGAGACGCGTAATAATCGAATCGCTCAAATTTTTAGGCAAGTCTAAATAGTCATGCAACACGCCATCAATACGATAACGCAATAAAATCTTTGACTCGTACGGCTCAATATGAATATCTGATGCTTTGCTCTGATATCCGTACTGGAGCATCAAGTCAACCAAGCGCACGGTCAGGGTGTCTTTCGTTTCATCGTCAATGGTTGGGTCGGCGAACTGCTCCACCATCCCGGCAATCTCAACATTAATGTCACGGTGATAGCGACCCAATGCGTCTTTGAATTGACTGTTAATCACATAGCGCGGACGGACACGCTTGCCGAAACGCTTTTCAATAATCGCTCGCGCCTCCATATTATACGGTTCACGCATCGCCACCACGACCGTGTCATCATTCTCTGTCAGCACGACCATTTTTTGCAGGCGCGCCACACTTTCTGGGAGTTTAAAAAACGCTTTGTCATCAATCACTTCATTGTTCAAATCAACCATCGTTACATCCAGCACGTCAGCAATAATACGCCCCATGTTATCTTCGGAAATTAACGCCTTGTCAATCAAAAAATCAGAGACCTGCAGGCCTCGCTTGCTTGACGACGCAACGGCTTCGGCGAAATCACGTTCCGTGATGTGCCCCGGCTCCACCAACGCTTCACGAAGTTGTGCTTCGGTTATACGCATGAAAAATTACGAAAGATATTTTTCCACTTCAGCGACAATCTGTTTAAGCGACATGTCAGCCTTCACGAAATAATCTTCCGCCCCCAATGCTTCTGCTTTAACGCGATCTTCTTCTTGTCCCAAGTTTGACAACACGATCACACGCGCCTTTTTCTTACCCTTTGTCTTCTTGTACTCCTCCAAAAACTGAAACCCGTTCATCTTGGGCATCACAAGGTCAAGCAAAATCAAATCAGGCTTCGCCTCACCCATGAGACGGAGCGCGTCTTCTCCATTGGTTGCGACATGCACGCCAAATCCGCTGCGCTCCAACTTGTCGCGCAACGCCTTAATGAGAAACTGATCGTCTTCGACGATTAAGATATTTTTACTCTTTGCCATACTGTACGCAGTATAGCATTTTTTTAGCGAATTTCGTAGAGATAGCGCAAGTTATGCACAGAAAAACGCCCTTATGAGGCGTTTTTTTGAGTCGCAAGATATTCTCGCACCTTATCAACCACTTCCTGTGGCGTATAGTTTGCTTTAATGAGGTATTTTGCCGCATCATGCCGCAATCCTTCCTCAATATTGCTATCCTGACCTAAGTTAGACAGGATGAAGACGGGAATTGTCTTGAATGTTTCGTGAGATTTAATCCGAGAGAGCAACTCAATACCGTCCATGACGGGCATCACCACATCAAGCAACATCACGTCAGGCAGCTCACCCTGCTCAAGCAACTGGAGTGCTTCAGCACCGTTACTCGCCGTGATCACCTGAAAACCCTCGTTGGTGAATTTCAATGAATAAATATCTCGTAAGTCCTGCTCATCTTCTACGATCATGAGCGCATATGGTGTTTGTGACATGTGATCAACTATGTTTTCAAAATATCATGGTAAGTATACCACGAAAGACTTAGATCGGTAACTCAAAATAAAACTCAGAGCCCTTCCCTTCTCCATCACTCGCGCTCCCAATCGTCCCACCATGAGCTTCAATAACGCGACGAGCAAAATACAACCCCAACCCCGTTCCCGGGCGCAATGACTTATACCGATCCGAACCACGCGAAAAACGCTGGAACAACGCGTCATGATCATGGGTTGTAATTCCTCTTCCCGTGTCAACCACGCGCACCGCGACCGCACCATGACGCGGCTCCACAAAAAGAGTAATCGAACCTTCGTCGGTATACTTAATCGCGTTATCAACGAGATTCGCAATGACCTGCGTCACTAATGACGCGTCACATGAAACAAGCGGTACTGCTGCGGGAGCTTCGATACGCAACGCCAAGCCTTTCTCCTGTGCCAAAGTAGCAAACTCATCAGCCGTCTCACGCGCCAACTCATCCAAACGAACCTGCTCCAGACTCAGTGAGATACGGCCCGCTTCAATACGTGAAATATTGAGCAACTGCTGAATCAAAAGAATGAGTTTCTGTGATTGGGCAAAACCTTTGTTGGCATACTCTTTTTGTAGCTTCGTCAATCGCCCTAAATCACCACTCAAATAGAGTGAGAAGATGCTCTTGATCACGCTCAACGGCGTACGGAGTTGGTGCGACGCGACAGACACAAACTCAGACTTCGCCTCACTGATCTGGTGAAGTTCCGCATTCGCCTCTTCTAATTGAGCCGTGCGTTGACGAACGATCGATTCAAGATTATTAATCAACAACGAACGCTCAATCGCCAATGCAAATTGTTTGCCAATTACTGAAAACCATTCGATATCGTTGACGAAGAATGGCTGCCCATCGAGCTTTGCTCCCACACATAAAATACCTACAACCTCGTCATTAGCTATTGAGAAGCAGGCATTTGCCTCAAGTTCATGGAGATGCCGTATCAACTCCTGCTTGGTCTCTTCAGAGAATGTCTGGGGAAAAGGATTATGCTCCAAATCATCAAGAAACAACATCTGCACACCTTTTGTACGATCACGAAACAAGCTCACCAGGGTATTATTAGTCGAGACGAGTGTATGCGCTCACGCCTGATCGTCAACACGATAAAATTCACACGTATGATC
>CAYRMM010000090.1:0-3807 GCA_964425425.1 uncultured Gammaproteobacteria bacterium
ACTTTATGCTCGAACGCGTCAAAGCGTCACAACATCGCGGTTATCAAGGCGTGGGTGTGGCGACCGTGCATGACGGAACTATCGCCATCTGCAAATCAACGGGAGGCGTGGATGATCTGCGTCAGGTGCTCAACGGCTTTACCGTTCGCGGCATCGGGATGGCTCATAATCGGTGGCAGACGCATGGCGTCGAGTCCACGGAAAACTCGCATCCACATCCATCCAACGATGGCACCATTGCTGTGGTGCACAACGGCGAGATCTACAACAAAGAGAAGATCAAGAAGTTTCTGACCGAGCAGGGATATCACTTCCTGTCGGATACCGACACCGAGTGTATTCCCAACCTTATTCAGTATTACTTCGGTCAGGAAGGCGACATCAAGAAGGCGATTGCACTCGCCATGAACCAGCTGGACGGCTGCAACGCTGTCGTGGTCATGACGACGCATCTGCCCGACACGCTGGTGGTCTACAACAACAGCCAGACGCTCACCTTGGTGGACAACGACAACTTCTTTTTGGTGGTGAGCGATGCGGAGGCGATTCCGGTCGGCAAGCACCAGACCGTCGAAATACTGGATGATGACTTCCTTTTCGTCACGCCTGACGGATTTGAAATCATCAACCAGGATCGTCTGGTGCGGCGTGCTACCGAGAGTATCACCGTTGACCTGACGGAAGTGGATACGGGCGGGTACGCCACCTTTACGGAAAAGGAAATTTTCCAACAGGGTGACACGACACGTCGTACGCTTGCCGGCCGCATCGATGCCAGCACCGCAACTGTCGTGTTGGGCATGGAGAAGCGATTGGCGCATCGGCCCGAGTGGTATGAGCGCATCGTGTTGTTGGGCATTGGAACCTCGTACCACGCCTGCCTCACGGCTAAGTACTACTTCGAGCAAATTGCTCGTCTGCCCACCGAGGTCATTATGGCCGCTGAGTTTTTCGGCACCCCATTCCTGCCCGAGAAGTACGAGCGAGCGCTCGTCATCTCGGTGAGTCAGTCGGGTAAGACGAGTGAGCTGGTGGACGCCATCAAGTTCCTGCAGCGCAAGGGGATCGAGGTTGCCTCGGTTTCCAATGTGGTGAAGGCGACGATTCCCAAGATGACCTCAGCCGGCGTCTTTCTCAAGGCCGGTGCCGAGCGTGGCGTGGCGTCGACCAAGGCGTTCACCTCGCAACTCATTGCGCTCTACTTGGTTGCCATCTTTTTCGCGCAGAGCAAGCATCTGGGGCGATATGAGGCCAAGCACTTACTGGATGCTATCGCTCGCGTGCCAACGCTGGTGCAGGAGACGCTGGATCTGTGTGCCGAGTCGTGCAAGGCCATGGCGTCGCGGTTTGCTACCGCCAAGAGCGTCTTTTACCTGGCAAAGGGAATCAACTGGCCCGTCATGCTGGAAGGGGCGCTCAAGATCCAAGAGATCGCCTACATCAATGCCCGCGGGTACTCCGCTTCGGAGATGTTTCATGGCCCGCGCGCCATGCTTGATGAGCAGGTGCTCAGCGTCGGCTGCATCAACGCAACGGATCCGCACAAGGAGCAGATGATCGCTTCCATGGAGAAATGTCATTCGGCGCAGTCGCCGGTATGCCTTGTCGTGGAGCGTTCGCTTGCCTCGCAAATCTCGTTTGATTTCGCGTATGATCAGATCATCATTCCGGATGTGTCGGTCTATGAACTCACGCCGTTTGTCAACGTCATTCCGTTGCAACTGCTGGCGTTCTACACGACGCTGCATCTGGGGCATCATCCTGATTATCCGCGCAATCTTGCCAAGGTCATCACGACCCGCTAACTCGCACCCTCGCTTGTTGTCATCTCATGGCAATGAGCGAGGGTGTTTTTTATTTAAGAGGCCCGTTGGGCCTGGTGAATGATGTATGGAATATGGTCAATGGATCTTCTTTTCTTCCGTTAACCATTAACTATCAACCATTAACCAGTTCAAACAAAAAAACCGTCTATCCTTCAGCATGGTGCTGACATAGTGGATAGACGGTAGGGCGTTGAGGTGGACATGAGGTTCTCCTTGTTATGCGTTGACGGTTCGCGAGAGGATGGTACTCAGTGGTCCGCGGGGCAATTCGCGAACGCCGAAGGTTTCGGGACGCAGTGCTTTGATCAGGAGGCTTTGAGCTGCCTGATTTTTGTCGAAGTTCTCTCCGCCACAGGTGAAGATGTCGATAAGCATCACCTTTTCTTTGGGGCGAAAGACCGCAACGATGTGGCTCTCCGAGATGACGACATGCGCCGTGATCGTTCCGCTGCGCGAGATGTGCGCCCCGTGAAAGAGGATGGTCATCTGCGCTTCGCGTGCCGCCTCCACGAGCAGTTCTTCCATGCGCATCCCTAGTTCGTAGGGCTCACCATGGAGTTTTGGGTTGAACATGTCGACGACCGTGTGATCGCCCAGTGATAGACGCATGTTAGGGGAGGGCATCAAGCTCATCAAGAAACCTCCGGGAAAGGGGTGAAAGAACAGTAGGATTAGTATAGAAATAATGACCTGCAATGTCAATGCAGGAGGTGTGCATGTGGATAAATCGAAGGGGAATAAGGATATATACGTTATAATACAAACATGAAAAAAGCCTTGATGGTGGCGGGAGTGTTACTGTTGCTTACTGCTTGTACACATACCCCGCAATCCACCTCACAACAAGATGCAGTTCTCACGACACCGGATCTTTCAGGGATTCCGTATAGTTATTTTATTGCGATTGATACAACCTCTGAGAAATTTCATCCAACAACGGTGCCGCAGGGAGCGTTGCTTGCGCCATGTAATGGTTTTATCGTTCGTCAGCAGCAGTCAGCTCAAGAGGCGAGTAGTCAGGGCGATTTAATGGCGGCAGCGGTTCGTAGTGCGTTGACTGCTGAATTTGATGAAGCAACTATTTACTACAACCCACTCAAAGAATACGCACTCACGCTTGAACGTGTCGTTGTGGCTGATGAGGAGGTTCAGATATTTCTCAAAGGTACAATTCCAAGTGAACAGTGCGAAGAAGATCTGAATGCAATGATTGTACAAAAAACAGTACACGCCAACGCGCCTGGACGTGACGTGCGCGTCTATCTCAATGGGATCTTGTGGCAATAGGCTACGAATCCATCAATAATTCGAATACTACGAATAAGAACGTATACCACGAATTAATTCGCGGTATACGATTTTAAATTAGTGGCATTCGTATTATTAGCATCATTCGTAGTATGGTACAATACACAAACTATGAAAAAATTAATGATACTCATAAGCATACTGATGTTGACCGGTTGCACGATTGTTCAGCCACCGTCGGCAAGACAGGATGCCGTGCAGTCAAAACCGTTGCACGAGTATTGCTTTGATGTGCGTGAACGTGATATTCGCATGGAGAAGGTGACAACCTTTGTCGATGAGTATCGTGAACAACGTGGCGTGACGGCAGCCATGAACGGTATGTACTGGGGCGCTGATGATGGCGAGCCGCAGGGCGTGGCACATACGGCACGGGAGGGTGATGTTGCCACCGGTAAGGGGTTGGTGAGTGGGTATTTTATGATTGACGAACCGGGGCCGCGCGTGAGAGAGAATCTCGACGGTGAGTTGGATGAGTATGAACTGGTGATTGGTACGCATCCACTCTTGGTGCAAGATGGGGCTGTGCATGAACAGGCGTTGGGGGAGCGATACAATCGCCAGCAGACCTTCCGTTCGGCGCTTGGCGCAAAAAGTCAGTATGAGGTCTGCTTTGCGGTGAGTGGGCAGGTGTTCACGATGCATGAATGGGCGCTGCTTTTGGCAGATCGGG
>CAYRMM010000091.1:0-589 GCA_964425425.1 uncultured Gammaproteobacteria bacterium
ACAGGCAAGCAGGTCGTGCGTAATACGACCCTACTCACAAGCGCGTATGTTACACAGAAGTTATTTGCTTTTGTGTATTTTACGATTATTGCGCGTTGGGTGGGGGATGTGAATGTGGGGAAGTATGTCTTTGCGATATCCCTTACCACCATCCTCTCCGTCTTCATTGATCTCGGGCTGACATCTGTCCTGATTCGGGAACTCTCTAAGTTCAAAGAACGTCTGACTGATTATTTGAATTCGGTTATTTCGGCAAAACTCGTTCTTGCAGTCGTTGCCTATCTTGCTGCACTTGCAGCGGCTCATTTCTTTGGGAAAGACGAAGTTACGCGACAGATGGTGTACCTTGCGGGCCTTGTCATGATTTTTGACTCGTTAAGTGGGACGCTTTGGGGGGTCTTTCGCGCTCAGCATACGCTCAAATACGAAAGTATCGCCATCGTCATCAATCAAATCCTTATCCTGCTCGTTGGTCTTGGCGGTTTATTCCTCTCGTTACCACTCTGGGTACTTGTTGCTGGTCTGTTAGCAGGTTCGTTTTTTAGCTTTATCTTCTCAACAATTCTTGTTGTCACCAAACTAGGGCATC
>CAYRMM010000091.1:675-3780 GCA_964425425.1 uncultured Gammaproteobacteria bacterium
GGGCATCGGTTTCGCTTTACCCTTGATCGAGCACTTTTGAAGCTACTTTTTGTGTTGGCTGCGCCCTTTGCTCTTGCGGGCATCTTCACGCGCGTCTATTCGTATATTGATCAGATTATGCTTTCGATTCTCATTGGTGACCGTGAATTAGGCTGGTACTCGGTAGCGTACAAAATCACCTTTGCCTTGCAATTTATTCCCTCAGCCTTCGCCGCTTCAATGTATCCTGCAATGAGTAACTATTTTCAACACGCCCAAGATAAACTCGCGCATCTCTTTGAGAAGACGATGAATCTCTTGATGTTGGTTTCAGTCCCAATCGCCGCCGGCACTCTTGTCATCGCGCAGCCCTTGATCCTCATGGTGTACACTTCAGAGTTCGCGCAATCAGTCGTACCGTTGCAAATACTCATCGCAGCCATGCCGGCAATTTTCCTTTCGTTTCCCGTTGGGTCTATGCTGAACGCGTGCAATAAACAGTACATCAACACCATCAACCTCGGAGTCACGATGGTAATTAATATCATGCTCAACATCCTTTTGATCCCTTCATTGCAGCATATCGGCGCTTCAATAGCAGCGCTGGTGAGCTTGTACTATCTCTTTTTGGCAAACCTTTACTTTGTCGATTCAATTACACTCTATAACAAGCGTTTTTTGCTCATTCAAGCACTCAAAGTTACTGCCGCTAGTTTTTGTATGGCATTCACCGTACATGTCGTGCGTGGGTGGGGATTACTTGAAGGGCTCACGGTGGGAATTGTCAGCTACCCATTATTTGTTTTACTCTTTCGTGCCGTTGCGAAAAAAGATCTCGTTGAGTTTATCGCTTTATTTAAAAAGTCATGAAGATCCTCATTGCAACATTGGAATTTCCGCCCTTCAAAGGCGGGATAGCAGTCTATACGAAGCACTTAGCGGAAGTTTTGGGGCGTGATCATGACGTTACTGTTGTAACTCATCATACTGATCACGCTGACGCACAGAAGCCTGGATATCGGCTTATATCACAGCCATTACTGGGGCGCGTCATTCGTCCTCGATGGCTGACGGGCCTTGCATCTCTTCGAGCACTCCACGCAAAGGAGCGCTATGATCACATCATAACACCACATATCTTGCCTCTGGGTATTATCGCACTGCTCCTGAGAGTACCGTATACGATAAGCCTCCACGGCATGGATATCTTGATGGCGCAGCGGAACCCTTGGACACGATTACTCACTCGTTGTGTTTTGCGGCAGGCGCACACTATCTTAGTTAATTCAGAGTACACTCGATTACAGATACGTCATCATGCAATGTACGCTGATAAGACCTTCGTAGCACACCCATGCCCTGATAGCGTGTCAGCGCCCGACGAGACCGCTGTTACGCACCTACGTTCGAAATACTCGCTCCACAACACCTTCCTGCTGCTTTCGGTGAATCGTCTTGTTGCGCGAAAGGGGAATGATATGGTTATCAGGGCATTAGCACTGCTCAAACGAGACAACCTTCGCTATGTTGTGCTCGGCACAGGAATGTACCTCGATGCGCTTAAAACGCTTGCTCAAACACTCGGTGTTGCTCATCAAGTACTCTTTGTGCACGATGCTGATGACATAACTCGATCACAATGGTATGCGACAAGTGATCTCTTTGTCATGCCCGCGCGCATGGAGGGGAAGTATGATGTTGAAGGCTTTGGTATCTCATACCTTGAGGCTGCTCAGCATAGTGTCCCGGCAATCGCGGGTGCTGTCGGAGGTGCCCCTGAAGCCGTGCTTGACGGCATAACCGGCGTACTCGTTGATCCCAATAACCCTCAAGTACTTGCCGATGCGATCGCCTATCTCGCTGATAATCCGACGATTCGAGAACGACTTGGGCAAGCAGCACGAGAGCGAACGCGGGCACACTTCACATGGGACGCTCAATTCGCCCCCTATCTTACAAGATTACAAAAATACCATGAAGAAATATAATCTCATCATGTTTAATATGTCCAAGTACTCTGATTGGACGGATACAGGGGTTGTGAATCGCAACTACCACATGCTGCACGCGTTTGCCAAGGATGAGCGTGTTAATAAAATTATTGCTGTTGATTTCTTGCCGTTTACATGGAAGCGCGCGCTCAAAACCTTTGCCATTGACCAGGTCAAAAAAGATCGGCGTGGAGAGCTCATCTATGGCGATTTGACCACGCAAACCTGGCAAATCACCTCAAAGATCTATGTGTACTCAAGCATCGACACGATGTTGCGCCCACACCGTGTCGCGCGTGAATTACGGGAGATTGTTGATCGACTTGATATGGAGGACAATCTGATTATCTGGAATTGTAATCCGATGTATGTTGATTACTTTGATCGCATCCCCGCAACAGCGACTATTTTTGATGCGGTTGATAACTGGGCAGAGCATTCGTCATATCGACGATACAAGAAACGTCTGACGCGCAACTACCGACGCATTGCGGACCAGTCTGATCTCATCTACACCGTTTCAGAAGATCTTGTTGATTTCTTCAATGTCCCGGAGGCTCACTGGCTTCCTAACGCCGTTGATTTTGATCACTTTCAACAATCGGGCAAGATTAAAGAGCTTGCCGACCGTCCACGCCCTATCCTTGGCTTTCTGGGGATTTTGCAGGATCGGGTTGATGTTGACTTGTTGCACGCGATTGCTCGGCGACATACCGATAAAACAATCGTTCTGGCAGGTCCTCTCTGGAAGGGATTTCCTCGTGAATCATTTGAACGGTATGATAATGTTGTTTTTGCCGGCCCTGTTGCGTACCGCAATATCCCTAAGATGTACAATACATTTGACGTCGGTCTGATTACCTACAAGAAAACCGACTTTATCAAATCGACAAATTCCATGAAATACTATGAGTATCTTGCGGCAGGATTACCGGTGGTGAGTACCTGGAGTGGGGGGATTGAGCACTTTGAAGATGTCCTGTATGTTGCGCGTGACCACGAGCATTTTCTATCATTACTTGATACCGCGCTTATCGAAAACACCCCCGAACGAGTCGCTGCGCGCAAGGACTTTGTCCAAACTATGACCTGGAAGGCTCGCGTTGAGCGTGTCTTTACTGACATCGAAAACTTA
>CAYRMM010000092.1:0-3731 GCA_964425425.1 uncultured Gammaproteobacteria bacterium
CAGAGACTTCCCGCAATGACACCGCCTGAGGGAACCGAAGATACTCCTTGAGCTCAAGTGTCGTGAGCGGATGATCAAGAACGTCAAAAAACGTAATTGTTTCACGAATTGCTTGTGTAAGCGCATGGTTCATGACGAAATGTTACGCAACGCTGCCCCTCCCGTTTTAGAAGCTTTGGCGATACTCAAATTCGATGCCTCAAGCGCGCTTCCCTTTTGTTTTTCAACAGCATCTTCGACAATGACAAGGCGCGGTTGAATATCAATAATAGATGAAGCTGAAATGAGGATCTCACGCTGCACCAATCGCTGCATCAATGATGAAGGCGCTACATGCAGCGCGATGATACGCAACGTTCCCATATCAACATCAAAATCACGAACACGACCAAGCAGCTGCCCTGATTGTGTTTCAACGGCGCTTCCGATAAGTTGCGAATTATTGAGTACTCCTTGCTGCATGGGAAGGAATATGTACGTTATGCGCTCGCTGATTGAGTTGCGCGAAACATAATGAGTTGCTGGATGACCATAAAGAGCGTTGAGACAAACCAATAGAGTGTCAGTCCCGCCGGCAAAGTTGCTCCGATAATCACCGTCATCACCGGCATGAAGTAGAGCATCTGCTTATTCATCGCTGACAGCATCTTCTCATCCTGCGACCCTTCAACTTCTTTTCCTTGGACGGTCGCCGGCTTGTTCCGCGTCATCATTTTTGCCTGCGCATACTGCGCAATACCAGCCAAGACCGCCAAGACAATAGAGGCCTCAGCCATATTGACGACATTAAAACTCACCGTATTAATCGTGCCTGGGTTTGCAACAAAACCATAGAGCCGCTCAAAACCTTCACTCGCCAACCCATGGACAAATACCTGGTAGACAGCGATGATAAATGGCATCTGTACCAAAATGGGCAAACATGATGACATGGGACTCACTTTCTCAGCCTTATAGAGCTCCATGAGCTGTCGCGCCTGCTCCTCTTTGTTATCTTTGTACTTCGTCTGAATCTCTTTGACCTTCGGCTGAATTTCTTGGAGCGCTTTTTGTGATTTCAGCGATTTGCGTGTCAGCGGATAAAGTGCAAAACGAATAAGTAATGTCAACGCAATGATCGCAACACCGATGTCATTACCCGGAATCACGTTATACAGCCAGACCAAGATATTAAAAATCGGATTATAAATAAGTGTATCCCACAACCACATAAAAATAGCGTAAAGTAAGTTAGTACAAACACCCCCTATCCTATCGCATGCGCACGGTCTTGTACACCCGCGCATGTTGACAATTACTGCTCAAAGTATAGCATATTACCCAGGAGGTTCCCATGAACGAACTCATAACCTGGTTGCAGGGCAGCGCCCTTGTCATAATCATCCTCTACTCCATCAAAGGTACACTTGTGCTCATTATTGGCGGCTGGCTCGCCAAAAAAGTCGCTCGACGGCGCTCATCGCATGATTCTGATGAATCATGAAAAAACCGCCCCCCACCGGGAGCGGTTTTTTGTCTGTCTCATTATGCTTCATCCTCAGCGGGAGCCGCTTCATCATCAGGTGTTCCATTGCCCTCTGCCGCAACCTCCTCGTCAGTATGCACCTCAATGTTTTCATCAGCCTCATCAGCAACGACAGGGGTAGCTTCTTTGGTTGCTTCTTCAAGATCTTCAACCGCTTCCACTTCAGCTGACTCCTCCTTCTCTTCCTGTGTCGGCTTTTGCACCAACTCACCTGACTCGTTGAGAATGTTGATCTTCCATCCAGTCAGCTTGGCAGCCAAGCGAACGTTCTGCCCTTCCTTACCAATCGCAAGTGAGAGCTGGTCTTCAGGAACCGTGACGGTTGCCTCACCACCTTCACCGTTGTCATCGGCAGCCTTCACAATATCAACTGAGGTTACCTTTGCCGGCGAAAGCGCATGAGCGATATAGGTTGCAGGATCTTCATCCCATTCAATAATATCAATTTTTTCTCCGCCCAACTCAGCAATAATTGTCTGAATACGCGCGCCGCGCTGTCCGACACATGAACCAATCGGATCGATCGACTCATCGTCGGTAAAGACCGCGACTTTTGACCGCATACCCGCCTCACGAGCAATTGCCTTGATCTCAATGTCCCCTTGATCAATTTCAGGAATTTCAGTCGCAAACAATTTCGCAATAATCTGCGGATGTGAACGTGATACGACAATGCGTGGGCCACGTGCGTCTTTTTCGACTGCAGCAACGTACACCTTGATACGATCTCCCGGGAAATACTGCTCATTACGCACCTGCTGGTCAGGCGTCATCACCGCAGTTGTCTTCCCTAATTCGATAATGACGTTACGACCATCACGGCGTGACACAAAGGCATTGATGAGCTCTCCTTCTTTGTCGATAAAGTCTTGGTACACTTTTTCGCGCTCTGCTTCACGGAGTTTTTGAATAATCACCTGCTTGGCAGTCTGCGCGGCGATGCGACCAAAATCGGCTGGCGTGTTCGGCACTGCGATCACATCGCCGAGTTTGGCGGTCGGCACATATTTTTTCGCCTCAGACTCTAGGATTTCTGTGCGTTCGTTGTAAATGTCTTCGACGACCTCGCGTTCGGTGAAGATGCGCATTTCACCGTTCACGCGGTCAACTCGCGCTGTCACATTGGCAACAGGCCCATAGTTGCGTTTGTACGCTGAGACAAGCGCCGCTTCGATCGCCTCGAAGATCACCTCGCGATCCAGACCCTTATCTGTCGCCACCTGATTGATGCCGGCAATCAACGCTTTTGACATACCGTTTCTTCTCTTTTCTCCAGGTGTATTCCCCTATACAACAACAAAAGTGGGGGTCGCCCACTTTCGCCAACGTTCACTCGACTCCACTGCGCCGCTGCATTTCCCACGATTGTGAAAGCAGTTCGCTACACATTTGAGACTATACCATAGGATCAATTCTGGTGCAAATTGTTCAACGGGTGAAAATCACGATGTCTTGCGCAGCCGCATTGCTGCCAGGAGAAGCGGCAGGCTCTCGGTGATTATCCGATACCCGATGGGCGAAATGACGTAATCCCAGGCGCCAATGTGCGGTTGAAACTCAGCGCCAAAGCCCTGTTTGAAGCGCCAGACGCCCTGCATCGGATCATTGGGATCATCAAGTTGCGTGGGCGCGCCCCACCAATCGTAAGTTGTGCAACCTTGCGCCGCCGCCCAGCGCAGCGCTTCCCATTGCAACAGGTGGTTGGGCATGTCGCGTCGGTGGCGTTCGCTGCTGGCGCCATAAAAGTACCAGGTCGTCGCACCATAGCGCAGCAAAAACAGCCCAGCCAACGGCTGCGGATCGTCGGGGTGCTCGGCGAGCAACAGTGCACCGCCAGCGGGATTGCCCGACATGCGCTGCGCCGTAAGAAATGTCTTCCATGTCGTCAGGTAATAGGCCAGAGGGCGAATCAGGAAACCATCGCGGCGACTAGTTTCTTCGTATAGCGAATAAAAGGTCAATAAATCATATTCAATCCCTATACGCACAACAACACCACGCTTTTCAGCCAACCGAACGTTATATCGCCATTTGTTCTTCATGTTCGCCAGGAGAACGTCCTCGCCCAAACGCAGATCGGTTGTGGCTGTGTTCTTGAACTGAATCTGCTTGGCGCTGAACCGCCAGCCGCGACGTTCCAGCGCGTGCAGCGCCAGGCGGCCAGCGGTCGTGTCTTCGCGCACGTCGGGGTCGATCTTCACGAAGA
>CAYRMM010000093.1:0-3685 GCA_964425425.1 uncultured Gammaproteobacteria bacterium
GTAATACTACCGCGTGAACCACTCACCACCATCGGCGCAGCAAGATACGCCTCGCCATTGCTGAACGGCACGCTCACGCCTTCCGCAAAATCATACTGATACAAGCGCATCTGCGGACGCAACGGCGCGGTTGGATTGTTCACCAACTCAGCTTTAATATCGGCACGCAACGTGACCGTTGAGCCGGCACTATACTGTACGCGCTGTCCGATACCCGCACCGCTTTGATCTGGGGTGAGACGCACCGCACGATCACCTGATGAGATGAATTGCGTCGCGTCAATACCGGCCGTTGAGGTAACGATGTCAAAAATTGCGAAGTAACTTTCTGCGGCTGTCTGCACGATACCCATGGCACCAGAAACTTCACTCCACCCGCCCTGCAATCCTTCTTCAAAGCCACCGTTCACGATCTGATCAACTGAGCGTTGCGGAGTTGGCGGCACGTGCGACAACGGATCACACTGCTCGCCATAGTGCGCCTGAATCTGCCCGTCTCCACAATATCCTCCAAAGGTCTGACATCCCGGTGTTGCCGTGAGTGACACATCATCAATATAGACGGCAAAATGATCTTGTGGGTTTGCTCCCGCGCGATCAAGTGAAATGCCGGCAGAGAGCTTGGCATATGCAGCTCCTTGTGGCGACAATACCTGAAGGAAGATCGGCAACCACGCGTCAGTGACCAGTCCGTCTGTTTCAAATCGTCGAATTGACTGCACGGGCGCACCCGCATCGACAATATCAAGTGGCTGTCCGTTTGCGTCAAAGAAGCGGATGCTCATCACCACGCTATTCCCTTCATCATCTGATGGAACCACGTCCGCAAGACGCGCAAAGCCGCTCAAGGTGTAGGCGATATTTTGACGAACCGGGACGGTCTGATGTACTAACCGTTCAACGATACCGGTTGTTTCTTGTGGTGCTCCTGAGTAGATCAACACGCTGCGTGATCCCGCGCGAGCGCGTGCAGTTGTCGTCTGTAATGGTTGCACAGTATCCAACGCTGCACCGGCAAACGCCTCTTCTCGATACATCCAGGTTGAGAGCGTTGCATCATGCGCAGCGTCAGCGACCGTGGTGACCGCAAGTCCGCCCGTCCCAATTTCAAAACTACCCTGGGTTACCAGTTCTGTTGTCGTGCCGACTGAAGTTCCTGTTGCTCCCAAACATTCATATTGGGCGTCAGCAGAAACACCTGCCGAACCACCGCGAACCGGTAGCTCAAGACGCCCTCCGCTTGGTCCCAAATCGCATTCTTCTCCATATTCAAATTGTGTGAGTCCATCACCGCAGTAACCACCACACGACAGTCCCGGTGCTTGCGGGTTGTACGGCACTGGCAAGGCTCCTGTTTCTACCTCATCAGCAAGCTGGCATGAAGTTGTGCAGCGTTGTGAAATATTTGCCTCGTTGTACCAATCTTGCGGTAAATAGCGCGCGTCACAAAACTTACCATCAGCAAAATTACTGTTGAACTCACAGGTTTCTCCCGCGTCCGGCTGCAAAATACCGTTTCCACACGAATTCACAATATTCCCGGCAAAGCAGTAGAGGTTGCGATACTCTCCGGCTGTCGCCTCACCCGCGTCTTGCAACACCTGATATGCCGCCTGCCCCGGCGCGAGACAGACATTGAGGCCCTCAATAAAACAGCTGCCGGCACCACACTGTACGTTGCTGAACGTCTTACACGTCCCATCCGGTCGACGCTCAGTACATGTTGCTTGGTATTCTAATCGGTAATTGATTTGATACGACTCGCCTCCATCAACAGCCATATATTGATAGAGAAACGCATCGTCTTGGAATTTCTCAACGGAATCAGCGCTCACCTCTGATCCTTTGGTGTTGTACGGTCCATCAATCAGCGTTCCTTGGAAATTTCTAATCTGATATCGCCCTGTCGGGTTTTCGTCGGCGTTAAACCAAAGTTCCTGCGACTCATCATCCCATCCCGTCAACGGATCGTATCCTGGAGGAATGACCGAACAATAACCGGCCGCTCCCTGCCCCACACACTGTTGATTTGCCTGACATCCCCAAAGTGCCGTGTTTTGCGCGTCACGAAGACAGACGTTTTCACAAAACGTTCCTTCATACTCGTCCGTACAATCATACTGGCGTGGCTCAGCCGACAAGGCACTACCCCCCGGATAAAAGTCTGACGCCATCACATTCAGCGGATCAACAGGAAGCAATACTTCCAACTGGTTCCCCAAGACTGACTGCCAGGTCGGCCAGGTACTCATCACATGCCCCGCCTCAAAAGTTCCCGCTTGTACCGATGGATACAAGCCGTTGCGCGCCTTGTAATTTTCCAGCGCGACACGGATGGTATTAAGATCTTCCAGTCGGCGCGTATCACGGCGAAGTTGATTTTTGACACGTTCTCCTTCAACTTCCGACTCCTGCTCGATAATGTTTTTGTTAAACTTCCAGTTTTCGACAATACGATTGAAAATCTCAATTGTCTGCGGTGAAGCATTAATATTATGCGCGATGACGTAAATATTCGTGAAGAATGACGGCTCGCTTGCGCCTGCCGGTACCGCAACATTTGCCGCGTTAATATACGCCGTACGCTGATCAAGCACACCGGTATACCCGTCAACCTCAAATGCTACCGGGTTTGCCTGGTTCACTAAATTTTGACGATACCAATCAAATGCGCTGAGATGCTGCGGATTCGTATAGACGCGCACACCAATGACATCGTTTGTTCGTTGTGTTTTTGCCAAGGCGAGCGAGGTAATCACCGGCGTCTTGTCCAAACGTCCATCTGCGTTGACGTCCGCACCCAACGTCGAACAGGTACCCGGCGTTGTGTCGGTCAACCCTTCACACTGCAACAACGCCCCACACGCGTCAGCAGCAGCACACGAGACGCCCGCATTCGCAATCGTGACGCCATCAAGGTCGTTGGCATAGGTTACAAAAATTTCATGCTCACCCGGTGATAAGAGCCCTAACGTAACCGACCCAAATTCCTGTAACCCGGTATCGACAACGCTCACGACATCGATGATATTTTGTGGGTCATTGAGCGCAATTTGGAAAAAGAGCCGTCGCGCCTGTAATTCCGCGTCAGTGCGGGCGTCATCTTTGAGTACTGACGCTTCTGGATATGAATTCGTGATCTGATCTTCAAGCGCGAGATACTGTGTGCGCGTGAGACGATCAAACGCATCAGCACGGTTAAACGCTCCCAACGTTAATTGATAGACTGAGGACTCAACCACCGTAACGTTATACTGAACCGTCATATTGTCGCGCGACAGTTCAAGCCCTTGTGTTGTTTTGCGCGCCTGCGCGTTCCCCGCCGTCATCGCGGGGCTAAAACCCAGTCCTTCATCAAGCACCTTGTCTGCACAGGTATCCGTCAGCCCTTCATTGGTCGGACGGTAATCCTGATTACCATACACTCCTGTCGTATTCGTAATTTGCTGTGTCCCATACAGTGCGGCACATTCATTCGCCCCAATCACGATACGCCCCTCTTCAACAGGCGCCAATGCCTGAATCGGCAAAAAATACTCACTCAAGATCGTTGCGTTACGCACCTCGGTCACAGCAACCTGGGCTGCAGAAAAATGAGAAAACACAACACCCACCCCTAATCCAAAAATGAGGGCAATGAGGCCGACTGTTCCTTTATACTTAAGCATGGGTATCAGCATGGTTT
>CAYRMM010000094.1:0-3557 GCA_964425425.1 uncultured Gammaproteobacteria bacterium
ACCTCGATCAAATTCATTGAGAAACAAACCGAAGCTTGCGGCTCCCGGAGAGAGCAACACCGCATCACCTCGCTGTGCGTATTTCGCAGCGCCACGCACCGCATCCTCCATAGATCCCACGAGTGTGATATCGACACGATCCGCATCTAACAGCGGGATGAGCTCGTTGGTGGCTGTCCCCGGCAAAAGGTATAAGCGCTGCACGCGCTTATTAATTTCGCGCGCCAATTCATCAAACTCAAGTGCTTTATTAGTGCCCCCCGCGATGAGCAATGGCGCGCGCTCAAACGAACGAAGCGCGGCAATTGTCGCGTCCGGCGTTGTGGCCGTCGTGTCGTTGATATAGGTAACGCCACGCACCGTACGAATCGGCTCAAGGCGCGACGGAACTCCCCGAAATGCGCTAATACCACGAGCAATCTCACGCGGCGTCACTCCTGAAAGATACGCAGCAAGCGCTGCAGCCATGACATTTGCAATATTGTGATCACCTTTGAGCTGAATCTTGTTGATATGGCAGATCCGAACCTTCCCTGCTTCAGTAACCGCCACCAAGTACCCTTGCCGGTCACGATACATCCCCTGCTCACGAGCAGCGAGCGGTTTGCGGGAAAACCAATACACGCGCGAACGCGCACGCGCGCCCATTGCTCGCGTATGTTCATTATCTTTATTGAGAATAACAACATCATCAGGTCGTTGATAGCGCCAGATGTACTCCTTATCTTTGCGGTACGCTGCAAACGACGGATACGTGTTAAGATGATCAATCATCATGTTAGTCACGATTGCCATCTGCGGAGAACGACGAAGAACCGGCAAACTATTCAGCTGCCATGATGAGAGTTCCACAACAACCGGCTGATCAGAACGGCACTGTCGCACAAAAGAGAGTGGCGACACCGTCATGTTCCCCCCCAGGCGAGCCTGTGGAAATTGCCGCACCAGCAACGCATGCAACAAGGTTGCCGTCGTTGACTTACCTCGTGTCCCCGTAACACCAATCAACGGGCTTTCGCACTCCTGCATAAAAAGCGTAATGTCTGAATGGATAGGAATCTTACGCTTGCGCGCTTCTCGTAAAAATTCAGACTGTGCTGGTACACCGGGGTTTTTTATAATCACATCAGCTGAAGTAAAATCGCTCATGCGATGGCGACCTAAAACATAGGTAATCCCCGTATATGAACGTAACCGGCGCAATTGAGATTCAAGCTGTTCGCGCGTGCGCAGATCAGTCACTATCAAACGAGCGCCACGTGCATGCAAAAACTTCACGGCACTCATGCCGCTTCCCTGGGGGTACAATCCAAGCCCCATAATAACGATTTTTTTACCTTTGTACGTCATAGTGTTCAATCCACTCCATTATAGCATATATGACCGTCTCCATGTGTTGCAGTGCATTTGCATGAAAAAAGGTATGCCCCAAAAATGGATATTCAACGACACGCGTGGGGGCCTGCATCTGCTGCGCAAACAAATGTGACTGAGCAGGCGGTATCGTCGTATCATAGTGCCCCAGTACAAAAAAAGTTGGTGTCGTGAGCACAGGAGCATAGGCCTGCACATCAAACAACTCCATCGACTCCATTGCTTCACGCGTAATCGTAAGACGCTTAAACAACCGCTTCAAGGTAACCTGCCCGGCTTGTTTCCAGCCTTGCGGATGCCCTTGCGCAATCATCGTCCCCTCAGACACAATTAACGGATTGATGAGCGTTGCCGACACAAAGCGTATGCCAGCAACCCCCTCACCCATCAACTGAACGCTCATACCGCCACCCAATGAATGCGCCACCACATGGAGATTATGCACTCCGTGACGATCCCGTAGCCACGTGATGACACGCTCAACATCAGAAAAATACGTGTTGTACGACATCGTTGCTGGGTCTTTTTGCGAGCCCCCCAAACTATTCGTCTGATCAAAGGTACAAACCGCATATCCTCGGCGCACCAATGCTTTGCGCAAGGCAAGATACTGAGGTTCGCCCATAAACCCGCCAAAGCCATGTACAAAAAGAACCATCGAAGCCTGTCCTCGATAGTTCCAGAGTGCACCTCTGATTTTGAGCCCATACTTGTTGCGCAGGGTAAATCGTTGTTTGGTGCGTTTCCACATACGTGTATTGTTATGCAACAATGATATCCAAGAGGGCGATAATCACGCCGACCGCCGCCATCACTGCTGAGATAATCCAAAAGCGCATCACGATCTTAGCCTCCGGCCAACCTTCTGCCTCGAAATGATGATGAATCGGTGACGAGTGGAAAATCTTTTTGCCGTTGCGCAGCTTCTTGGACAGCATCTGCATAATGACCGACAGCGACTCAATGACCAAAATAAATCCGATAATCGGTAAGATAAAAATAGCATTAGTCAACATGGCAACAATACCCAACGTAACCCCCAATGCCATCGCACCCGTGTCACCCATATAAAAGCGTGCCGGGATCACATTAAACCACAAGAACGCGAGTAAGGCACCGACAATAACCGCACATAATGCCGCCAAATCATACCGCCCTTGCGCAAACGCAATTGCCCCAAACGCTGCAAAGGATGAACTCAAGACGCCTCCAGCCAACCCATCTAACCCATCCGTTTCATTCACCGAAAACGTCGTCGCAACAATAATAAACATGGCAACCGGAATATACCACCAACCGATTTCAAAACTTCCCACAAACGGAATGCGGATCAAGTCCCAATCGAGTTTGAAGTAAAACCAAAACGCGGCAACAAGCGCAATAACAGCAAAGCTCATCAACCGATGCCGCATCGACAGCCCTCCACCTTTTGGGCCAATGCCGCGTACATTTAAATAATCATCAAGCAATCCAATAAGTGCCGCCGCGATCATCGCGCCCAAGGGCAACAACGTCTGCGAACGGGTCAGAAAATTAAGATGCGCAAACCATTCAAGCTGCAGGTATACATCAAGCACCCAAAAGAGCGCCGCAACCGCAACAACCGTCCCCCAAATCAAAAGTCCTCCCATCGTCGGCGTCCCTGCTTTGTGCGCATGCAATTTGGACATCACGGGCGCGGCATCTGCCGTGCGGATCTTTTTGCCCATTTTGTATTTGTACAAAAAATGGGTCAAAAGCGGAGTCCACGCAACTGCCAGTACAAACGTACAGGTTGTTAAAATAATAATTTTGATAACAATAAAAATATCCATAAACAAAAATTAAACGTTCAGTAGAACCACAAAGATTGATGCCGCGAAAATAATAAGCGACAGCACAGCTTGCGCGTACACAAAGACTCGACTGGCGAGCGGCTCCCGTTGATACAATAAGTACGCGAGCATATTATTCACGACAATAATCAACGCACCGACAATGGGCATCGCAAACACAGCATACCACTTACCAAAGACATCAATACCGAAATATAAGTTGTAATGCAAAGGGATCGTACCGAATTCCGTCAGATACGCATACGGAGAAATCTTGACGTACAACAAGATCCACACGAGCAAATTCAGTACCACACTCACGATAAAAGTCAGCTGAACAACACGGTCTAGCTTATAACTACTTTCCCA
>CAYRMM010000095.1:0-3506 GCA_964425425.1 uncultured Gammaproteobacteria bacterium
CAGTACGTCCATATGGCCTGAGCTATTCACGCTTCATGGATGCCCTGAAAAAAGCCAACATTACCCTTGATCGCAAAGTACTCGCTGATCTTGCCATGAATCATCCAGAAATCTTCAAGGCGATTGTTGAAACAGTAAAACCAAGCAAATAAATGCTCAATCCCCTTCGTCGTTATGCGCCGAGGGGGATTTTTGTTATACTATCCGTATCATTACTAGCTTTCGCCTCATGACAACCCCGCTTCGCTATGATTATAGCTATACCATGGCAGACATCGTCGGCTCTACCGGCGTGCGCATGACAGATCTCGCCAAACTCGCACCGCGACTGAAAGCAGCGCACGCTCAATTTTCTAAAGATGCCGATAAAGCCTCTATGGCATATGAGCACCTTCTCGATGACACTGCCTCGCAACGTCAGGTGCGCGCTGTCGCCAAACAACTTCAGGGACAGTTCGACACCCTCATTGTCGTGGGCATCGGCGGCTCAGATTTGGGCTCGCGCGCACTGTTGGGCGCTTTGGTTTCAGCTCATCACAACGAACTACCCGCTCCACAACGCAAGGGTATGAAAATTTATTTTGCCGGAGATACAACCGACCCTACCCCGCTCGAAGAATTACTCGCTGTTGTTGATCTCAAAAAAACGGCAATTCATGTTATCTCAAAATCAGGCAACACAATCGAAACGATAAGTGCGTTTGTATATATACGTCAGCAGCTTATCGCACGCGTTGGAGAAAAAAACCACAGCAAGCACATCGTTGTCACCACCTCTCCTGATTCGGGTAAGCTGATTGAGCTCGTGCGACAAGAAAACTACACCCTCCTACCCCACGGGCCTGTGGGCGGGCGGTTTGCCGCACTCAGCAACGTCGGCCTGCTCGCCTGCGCGTGCGCCGGCATCAATATCACGCAGTTGCTCAAAGGAGCACACGACATGCGCACGCGGACAAAAACGACGGCGTGGAAAAAAAACCCAGCGTTTATCTTTGCTGCACTCCACTACCTCGCAGCAACACGCAACAAACAAAATATTGCCGTACTCATGCCATACAGCCACAAACTTGCACCATTAGGCAAGTGGTTTGTACAGCTCTGGGCAGAAAGTCTGGGCAAAGACGGCAAGGGGCAGACGCCGCTTGCGGCAATCGGACCAACCGACCAACACTCACAACTACAGCTCTTTCAAGATGGCCCTGCTGACAAGCTCATTACCTTTATCTCTGTCCGCAACCATCCTGCACTTACCACACCCCCCGTGACGATCCCCGGCATTGAGTATTTTGGGAAACAGCAATTCGGCTCGATGCTCCATGAAGCGCAGCAAGCAACTGCTGCCGCACTTATGATGCACGGCAAGCCGTCAGGCACGATTATCATAGAACGCGTCGATGCGCACGCACTCGGTCAGCTCATGTATTTCTTTGAACGCGCTACAGCATATAGCGGCGAACTCTATAAACTCAATGCCTTTGATCAACCAGGCGTTGAGGCAAGCAAAAACTTTTTGCACGCAGCGCTTGGCAACCGCTCGCTCGCTCCACTCAAACGCGAACTCAAAGAGCTCCTCAAAAAATCACGTCACCATATCGTGTAATACTATGCCTCGCTTCCCCGCCGATCACCTCATTGAACGCGCGCGTAAAGAAGGCTACCGTCCTGTGGCGGTTGCCTGCCTTATTTTTAACAATCGTGTCTTGTTCGTCTATGATGAAGAACATGAGCTATGGCAACTCCCTCAAGGAGGTATTAAGCCCGGCGAGTCAGTCCGCGACACGCTTGAACGAGAACTCAGCGAAGAACTCTACCCTGATCTCATCAAGAATATCCAATCATTCTCGTATATCGGCACCAACAAGGTAACCTTTCCCAAAGCAACACAAGGGAGCCGACCCATTGCTACCAGTAAAGGTGGTCAGACGTATATGCGTGGCAAGCGCTATTATTTCACCGCCGTCTTCATGAAGTCACAAAAAATTGATATCGCGCGTACTGAATTTTCACGCTATCACTGGGCAACCGCATCGCAAACCAATGAAATCCTTGCTACGATCTATCAGCATGGCAAACGGCGCGTCACTGCTTATGCCATGAACAAACTAAAAGCACGCTCCATTATTCGCTAACACGTTTTCATGGCTACTTCACGAAACTACATCATCGGCATCGATGCCGGCAACACCAAAACTACGCTGGCGATACTGAATCGTTCAACAGGGAAAGTGCGCCTCGTGAAAGGCGCCGCAGGTGGGATTCATAGCAACGACCTGACAACTCCGGTCACCAACATCGTGCGAGCACTTAAACGCGCGCGCATCACGCCAGCGTGCATTGCCTCGATGCACATCGGCATGGCCGGTATTGATAGCGACAAAACGCTTGATGATGTCTTTCGCCTCTTCAATAAACACCTACCGCGCGTGAAGTTTTCCATTTCAAATGACATTCTCATTGCGCTCCGTTCCGGCACCGAGCACCTCCCCGCTATCGCGCTCATTGCCGGCACCGGCACCAACTGCATGGGCATTACGGACAAAGGTGTGACTGCGCACACAGCGGGCGTGAACTATATCCTCGGCGATGAAGGTGGTGGCTACTGGATCGGGCGAGAACTGCTACGCGCGGCAGTACGTGGCGCGGATGGCAGAGGCACATCAACCGAAATTACCAAGCTGATCCTTAAACATTTTAAAATCACAACTACGCAACAACTCGTAGATGACGTCTTTTCGCTTGATGATCACAAACGCGACATTGCGGCACTCGCCCATCTCTTAACCGACGAACTGGTGCAGCATGACCGTGTGGCTCGCGACATCGCCAGCCGAGCAGTCGACGAGCTTGTACTCAATGTCACAACCGTTGCCAAAAAACTCAAGCTCAGCAAGCATCCTTGTGATCTCGTGGTTGTGGGTAGCATCATCCACCATCACGCCTACATTCAAAAGAAATTTCGTGCTGCTGTTCACAGACAGCTCCCCAAAACTCATCTTATCCTCCCAACCTGCGATCCAGTCATCGGCGCTCTCACCATGGCACAGGAAAATCTCTCAGAATCACAAAACACCAAATAAGCGTACTTGGTGTTTTTGAAAGTGATAAAAAAACGGTCGTCCGCAAAGCGATACGACCGTGAGAAAGGGCCCCGGAGGCATGGAAGGCACTCCCTTACGGAAGCCACCTGCCGCCAGGAGGAGCATCAAGCGCTTCCTCTTCACGAGGGGTGCTCACTACCATCCCCCGGGGCCCACTGTATAGAAAGCCAGCACACATGGAGCTTGGAGAGCTTCATCAACCGCAGCCTCCACGCCGCGGTACAGAAGAGCTCATTACTCGTCATACTGACGAATCCCGCTCAACACAGGCTGGCACAATCTTTGAAAAAACAATCCCCGAGAAAGGAGAGCAGTTCTGAGTATCGCACGCTTTGGAGCGCTCAGCAGCTCAATCCTTTCTCAAGGGGACATGTGCATACTAGCACATCTTATAAGGTTTGTCAATAG
>CAYRMM010000096.1:0-3505 GCA_964425425.1 uncultured Gammaproteobacteria bacterium
GCAAACAAAAAAACGGCCCTTATGGCCATGAATCTCACTCCGTGAATCGGGGTGATGTGGCCCTGATTCACCGCATGAGCGGTAGGAATACCACCTTATGTGAACACCTTGCCAATACCGACATAACGAAAAAGACCGCGCTCAGTTCGAGAGCGCGGTCTTTTATATTGGGCTAGTTTTCTTCTGTCACCACCGGCTCTGTCACGGTCACGCTAATCTGTGATGATCGTGCGGTGCTGTTATCGTTTCCAGTAAGTTCGATGTAGAGCGTATAGCTTCCGGGCCCAGGCGCAAACCATTGCGCGGAAATGCTGCCTGATGGGTTGCGAATCGATTGGATAAGGTTAGGGAATCCTGAATCGTTCACATAAATGACATTTGCCGTATCAACATTCTGCGCTTGCGTGAGCTCTGCTGAAATGGTGAGTGGCAAGTTCTCTGTTGTAATCGTTTGATTGTTTGTTGGCGAGATAATGCGCGCTCCCATGCCCACCTCAGTTACCTTGAAGTTCAGGTCAATGCTGGTCGCCTCCTGATTATCTACGTCGTCATACGCAACCGCTTTGAGCGTATGGAACCCCGTACTGATAAACGGAATATTGAGCGTGGCGCTGTACGGCGCCGCAGTACTGATGCCGACAATCTCATCATCGATATAGTACTCGACGCGACTCATGCCGCGTGGCGCATAAGCATTCACCGAGACAGACAGTTGTGATGAGGTGATAGTTTGCCCACCATTTGGCGAGAGGATCGAGATGCTTGGCGTAAACTCAGGTAAGTGCACATCGTCATACTCAGTCGGTGGGGCGTCGCTATGAATACTTTCATTAAACTCTTCACCTTTTTCAAGCGCTTCTTGCTTGCGGCGCTCAAAATCACGAATCACCCAGTCTTGCACCGCCTGCTCCCAAACAGCATATGCCGAATCAGCAGCTACAGGATCTTCAGGGGCCGGTCCACGCGGGTTGTCTTTGAGTACGTAATGCAAGATAGTGTGATCTTGGCGGTAGACGCGCGTCTCTTTGGTTGATGCCGGCGTATACTCAGTCGCGAGCTTACCTGAGAATTTATCTACCTCAACTTCAACCTGCCCCCCGATATTACCGGTGAGTACGGGCTTAAGGTCTTCGGGTAACGGGTCAGGCTCTTTAAAGGTCTCAACAGGTGTGCCGTCAAGGATGCCGCGCATAAAGGCATTCCAGATCGGCGCGGCAACGGTTGATCCACCACCTCCGCGGTCCATATCCGTACCATCGGCGTTACCGACCCAGACACCAGTAACAAATGATGGTGTGTATCCGATTGTCCAGGCGTCATTATAATCATTCGTCGTACCGGTCTTTGCCGCGACAGGACGTGAGCCTAGATACAAGTGTGAATTTGCCCCAAAGAATGGTGCACGGGCCGCATTGTCGCTCAAGATGCTGTTCATGGTGCGCGCTACCTGTGGATCCCAGGCTTTTGTTTTTTCTTCTTTGAATTCAAAGAGTTGTTCGCCGTCAGTATCATACACAGCGAGTAACGCCTGAGGATGCGCACGCTCACCATCACGCGCGAAAGCCGTATAAGCGCCAACATGATCAAGCAAAGTTACTTCACATCCACCTAAGACTAAGGAGAGCCCACAATCCAGATCAGGCGTGATTGTGCTATAGCCGAGTTCTTCACCCATTTTTTTCATCACGTTATCAACGCCGGCGAGGTAGAGCGCCTTCACGGCTGCGATGTTGAGCGATCCTTGTAAGGCATTGCGGAAGGTGATGGGGCCATGTTCTTTGAGGTCATAGTTTTTTGGCTCATAGGCCTTACCGGTCACCGCAAAGTTGGTATTGACGTCATAGACAACTGTTTTGTCTGTATATCCCTTTTCAATCGCGGCGGCATAGACAATCGGCTTAATTGACGACCCGGGTTGTCGTGGACTGGTGGCAATGTTGACCTTACCATCAATCTCATCATCAAAATAATCTTGTGAACCGACCATCGCCAAAATCTCACCCGTCTTGGCGTCAAGTGAAACCAACGAAGCATTTGTCGCTCCTTTGGTGAGATTAAATTCGTCAGCATCGGTCACTACCTGGTCAGCAACTTGCTGCTTTTCCCAATCAAGCGTTGTGATCACTTTCAACCCTCCCGTATTGACGATGTCTTCACCGAGTTCCTGCACGAGCAGTTCGCGTACATAAAAGACAAAGTGGGGTGCTTTAATATCACCTGAAATTCGCTGCTCTTTGAAGGTCAGCTCTTCTTGTTTTGCCGCGTCAGCCATTTCGCGAGAGATGTATCCTTCATCAACCATGCGATCCAACACCCAGCGTTGGCGCGCAAAGAGCGCATCAGTATTGTTCCCATATGGCGAGAGGTATGATGGGCGTTGTGGAATTGCCGCCAAAATCGCAGCTTCAGCCAGCGTTACGTCTTTTGCTGATTTACCAAAGTATGCTTGAGCGGCAGACTCGACGCCATAGTTGACACCACCATAGTTAATGGTGTTGAGGTAGATTTTTAAAATCTCATCTTTTGAAAATTCTTGCTCTGCTTTGCGAGCCAAGATCAGCTCTTTAATTTTACGGGTATAGGTTTTTTCTTTGGTGAGGACGGTGTTTTTGATCATTTGTTGGGTGAGTGTCGAACCACCAACCGTTGATCCGGTGAGCGTGTTTTGAATTGCCGCGCGCGTAAAACCGATAATTGAAAACCCTTTGTGATGATAGAAGTTCTTATCTTCTGCTGAAATTAATGCATTGATAATATCAGATGAGATGTTCTCAAGTTCAACAATGGTGCGTTTTTCGTCACCATGAATTTCATACAGTAAGGTTTCTCCGGTACGATCATAAATTTTAGTTGACTCGGCGACATAGCGTGTCAAAATTGAGTGCACATCGGGGAGTTGGCGAGAAAAATATCCAAAGGCAGCAACCATGCCTAGCGATCCAAATAAACCGGCGACAACGACAAAGACGAGAGCCTTTTTGAAGAGGTCTGTGCCATTCAGCTGTCCGCCACTCAGCGCAGCAAAGGGGCGGCTGATGATATGTTTGATAATTGAAAAGAGTGAGTTTTTATGCGGACGTCGGTGCATATCACTGCTTGACGATCGGCGCTGAACATGACGCGGTTTATGCTTTTGCCATGATTTGGGGCTGTGGTACTGAGAGTGTGGCATGTGATTATGTCAGTAAAGGTAAATATGAGTAAGAATAGCGCAAAACAGCCTCTTTTTCAAGCATTGCGCACGTGGCGGCGAGATTCTTGAAGAAAGAGCTCAACTATTGACAAAATAGAAGAAACATGATTCAATGTACGTTATCGTTCTTCAACCACAAACACCAAGAGGAGTTGTATGACACATGTTGTGCGTGTTGCACTGGAACCTGTTCCTGATCACAACCAGGAGGAGTACCGCTGTATTGTTGTGACCACGGGCATGGACCAGTACCTGGCATACACACCGTTGACACATCACCCGCAGATCGATGATCAAACCCTGATTGAGGCA
>CAYRMM010000097.1:0-3453 GCA_964425425.1 uncultured Gammaproteobacteria bacterium
GCTCGAGACGCTTCATGGTCGGCATAGGCGCCTCGTAGGCTGCTTCTTTGCGTGGCTCTTCTTTGGGCTTGGTCAGCTCCTCAACGTTATCAATAATTTTCTGATTTTTGATCGATTCAACACGAAACGACAGCTCTTTGAAGGTGTTCGTCTGCGCAATCTTACGCAGCGCTCCCATAATATCTTTGTGATACTTGTTTTCCAACCAGCTTTTGGTAAATGCATTCGGCACGCCAATGACGACTGACGTATCATTGAGATCAACAATAAAAGTGCCTTTAAACCAGGTGGTGAAGTTTGCTTTGCTCAGCGTTACTTCAAGCTCACCAAGCACTGCCTGCCACAGTTGCTGATTGTTCATGGGAGTAAACGTAATTTGTTAGGGCTCGAAAAGAGAAAGGTGTTGCACAGACCATGGTATCACATGTGGATAACTCACGCAAATATCCCGACTTGTACAAAATGTTTATAAACATGTGGATAACCTGTGGGTTACGAATCGCCCAGGATCCCCTCCTTTTTCCCTTGACTGAAATCAAGCCATATGCTACTATACCTGCACCTTTAGAAATAGCTGGACCTGACTATGCCTAAGCGAACGTGGCAACCGAATAAACGCAAACGAAACAAAACGCATGGATTTTTAACCCGCATGCAGACGAAAGATGGCCAAAAGGTATTGAGCCGCCGTCGCGCAAAAGGACGAAAACGACTTGCCGTTTCTGCGTACAAAAAATAGAAAGCGCCTACCGGTTACCATGGTAGGTGTTTTTGTTTCACGGTATACTATACCCATATGCTTCCCAAAATTCATCGACTCACCAAACGTACTGATATTGCCCGTGTGCACACCAAGGGGCAAGCTTTTTTTACAAAACTCTTTGTGCTCAAGTTACTCCCCAATCAGCTCGACTACTCCCGCTTTGCCGTGGTTATCTCATCAAAAGTGCATAAACATGCCGTTGCGCGTAATCGCGCTCGCCGTGTGATGCATGGTGTGCTTGAAACAACTTTGGGAATGATCAAGCCCGGCTATGATGTCATCTTTATACTTTCGCCACGTTGTTTTACCGAAGACAAAAAGCGCTTACACCGCACCGCGTTGCGCGACACCACCCTCTTCGCACTCCGCTCCACAAAACTACTCCGCATGACACCTCGAGAATAACATGGCCAATGCACCAACTCTCTCTTAAAAACTCAGCACGTCCTCGATGGATTGCGTTGCTGCTCCTGCCGCTCGTGTTGATCGATCGATTAGCGGCGTGGATAACGATTGGCATGATTCGCGTCTATCAAAAAACCTTCAGCCCTGACCATGGCATGATGCGATTTTTGTTTCCCCATGGTGCTTGCAAATTTCACCCCACCTGCTCAATGTATGGTATTGCGGCACTGCAGCGCTATGGCTTTGTGCGCGGCACGCCAAAAATGATCTGGCGTATCCTGCGCTGCAACCCGTGGTCACGCGGCGGTGTGGACACCATTGAAGTAGAACCGCGCTCATGAACACCCTACTCCTCATCTCCATATTACTCGTCGGAGCAATAGCAACACTTATCACGTTGGGGCTCACGCGATATCGCGCACATGCTCCCATCGTCCTCATGGTGACCATCGCCACCTATCTCATGGCATTTCTCGCGCCACTCAAGCAGTTACTCGGTGGTAATCAGGGTGATGAGCTCTTTATTCTTGCGCAAATCACCAACTATCAGCATTTGCATTTTTTTGCTGATTTTTATTATCACAACCTCCCGCCATTTTATCCGCCGCTCTACTTTTGGCTCACGGGACTGCTCACCTGGTGGACTCCCAACGCCATCGTGGGCATGAAGATTGGCCTACTCGTACTTGCACTGCCTGCGCTCCTTATTGGCGTTCCTTTGTTGGGTCGCTCACTGTTTCGATTAGCCTCATCAAGCGTGCTTGCTGCTCGTTGGTACTGGCTCCTACTCCCACTTCTGTGCCTTGCATGGCTGGATCTGCCCGAACTGCTCACCAAGCCGTACGAAACGGTGAGCGCGCTCCTCTCCGTGGTCATTATGGGATGGTTGGGTGACAAGCTTATGACGAATCGAACCATCACGATAGCGCAACTCATGCGCGTGGGAATCATCGCGGGACTCCTCTTCCTCTCATACTACTTTTGGTGGATCCTCTTAATCCCGTTACTCACGCTCTTGGTGCTCTGGAGTGCGTTGCGTTATCGCACGACCGCACCGCTGCGCACTTATCTTATCGTGGGTGTCACGATGTTGCTCGTCGCATCGCCGTATCTCATCCCTTTTCTCGCAAGCCTGCGTCATGGTATGGAAAACTGGCAGGCACGTCATCTCGTGCTCAATGATTTCAATCTCTGGCTCCCGTTTTTCACCTGGTCATGGCACATGCCAATTGCGATTGCCGGTGTGGTTGGCATGATCCTGTATTGGAAAATCCCGTACATTAAAATACAGGCCTTTATTTTAATGAGTGCCTACACCTATCAACTGCTCAATTACCTCAGCTTTCTCGATGGCGGGGCAACTGCGCAACCGTCAAAACCATTCTTATTTTTAGGTGGTGCGGCCCTCACTGTGAGCGCCGGCTATCTCTTGGTTGCACGCGTGCGCCAACCGGCGCTTCAGATGGGCGTGGTGATGCTGTTTGTTATCGGCTCGCTGATAACGGTAACCCTCAATGAGGGGGTGCAGACGTCATATGCGCATGCGCTGACGACCTCCAAGGGTGCGGCACTTGCGCAGACCGTTGCTGCGACGGCACCTGATTACACAAAACGCACCTGGCTCTCATCAGGTATTCCTGAGATTAATGCATTTATTCCCCTCAAGTATTATATTGCCCATAACGCACACTTTTCACACCAGGCAGCACGGTTTGAAATGCGTCTTGAACTCGTTGAGCAACTCCTTGCCAGCACCTCACCTGCTGATTTCAATGAGCATGCTGAGGCGCTTGGTATCAATGCACTCTTACTCTACACTGATTCAGCCACACAGACGCACCCGCTCTTTTTCTGGGTTGATAATGCGCCTTATGGCGGTACAACACTGCGGCTTGATCTCAATCCCGCATTGATTAATACCTCATGGCAGCAGCGGTATGCTGATGACGAGTGGATGATATATACACGGTAAACATCGCCGATCTTCATGGTATACTATCTATACTATGCTGTATCTTATTCTCCTCATTACCTATGGCACGGTCCTCATTGAATGGCTCACCACGCAGCGAGGTGTTATTGTAATTCCCTACGGTATCGTCAATCCACTCCTTGCCTTCATTCCCCGCGCGCTCTACTACAGCACGCTCAAAGAGCAGGTCACGCGACGCTGGCTGCGTGTACTCGAGCTGCTCATTGTCTTCATGTTGCTCATCAACGCGCCGGCGAGCTTGTGGTGGCACGCAATGGGATTTCAGTATGATCGCTTTTTGCACTTCGCCGCA
>CAYRMM010000098.1:0-3395 GCA_964425425.1 uncultured Gammaproteobacteria bacterium
GGTATCAGTCATGAGCATGAAGAGATTTTTGATAATGTCCTCGAAACACCCGTGCTGGTTACGTATAAAAAACGAACCCCCTGGCTCTTACTGGGGCTTTTGGGAGGTATCTTTTTGGCAAGTGTTATTGGGTTTTTCGAAACAACACTGCGTGAAAACATTATTCTCGCGGCCTTCATTCCCGTCATTACCTACATCAGCAATGCGGTTGCAATTCAGGTGCAGATTCTTTTCATTAGAGACATGGTGCTGATGGAGCAACTTCCGTATCGACGCTATATTATCAAACAGCTATGGATCAGTCTCCTTATTGCCATAACGTCAGGGTCACTCCTCCTACTCACCTCTGTCTTTGGTTGGGCAAGCAGCGCGCTTCTTTTTACCATCGCGATCGCGATGATTACTTCAATTATGTTTGCGGTCTGTTCGTCGCTTGGCATCCCGTACGCACTCAAGCGATTGGGCGTTGACCCGGCGGTTGCGAGTGGTCCTTTTTCCACGATTATTCAAGATATCTCAAGTATTCTTATCTACTTTCTGATCGCAGCAGCACTTCTATAATTCTCTCAACTATAAAACCTCTCGGCGTTTGCCGAGAGGTTTTAGATTGTCTGTAAAATTTGTTTCACTTCATCAAGATCGGTTGACTGCATGATTTGCATGCGCAATTGCGATGCACCTACCATGCCCTTGAGATACCATGCCATATGCTTGCGCATCTCCAACAATCCTTTTCCTTCTTTATGCCCGTAGCTCAGCTCAACATGATAGAGTGCCATATCGCGAATTTCTTGTGGCGTCGGCTGATCGTATGCACCAGTCTCAAGGTATTGTTTGATCTGCTTGAAGATATACGGCTTGCCGTGTGTACCACGCGCAATACCCACACCATCCGCACCCGTCACTGCCAGCGCATGTGCTGCGTCTTCTGGCGTATTGATACCTCCATTGGCTAACACAACACCGGAGAAATTTTCTTTGATCTCGCGAATTGATTCGTAATCAACCTCTCCCGCATGCACCTGCTCATACCGGCGGCCATGTACCATGATCGCCTTGATATCAAGATCACTCATGCGACGGATAAAATCCATACCAGTCACGTTCTTGTTATCCGCCTTGGAGAACTTTGATTTTCTGATTTTGCACGATACCGGCAATGAGGTCGCGTCAATCGTTGCCTTGAGAATGGCATGTGCATTATCAAGATTCTCCATCAGCTGCGCGCCCGAACAGGTTTTTGTGATCTTTTTTGCCGGACAACCAAAGTTAATATCAATACCATCAACACCCATATCCTCTAAGCGCTTCGCTGCTTCCGCAAATTTCTTGGGATCAGAACCCATGAGTTGCACAATAATTGGCCGTTCCTTCTCTTCAAAAAACGCACGTTCAAGCGCCTTGTCGGGCGCGTACTGTAGTCCTTCCGTTGAGACCATTTCTGAGTACACTAAATCAGCACCAAAGTCTTTGCACATTTGGCGAAATGCCGCATCAGTCACTCCCGCCATAGGCGCGAGTGCAACGATGGGTCCTTGTGATTTAAGCGTATCCCAAAATGTCGTCATAGTAGACGTGTTATACCATAAAGTAAGCTTTTGCTCAAGACTCCTATCCGAGGGGCTTCAGCTCATACCCCTCCGCCGTGTCACGCACCTCCCATCCGTTGGCAGCAAGTTCATCGCGGATCTCATCTGACCGCTTGAAGTCTTTTGCCTGCTTAGCCGCCAATCGTTCATCAGCAAGGGCACGAATCACGTCAGGGATTTCATATGAGGCCTCCTGCGCATCCGCGAGGCGTAGTCCAAAGACACGGTCAAAATCAAGGAGCGTTGCGCGCTTGTCGGCAGCATTCATCTCTTTATCTTTCACCACCTCCCATGCCACGGCAAGTGCCTGCGGCGTCGCAAAGTCATCGTTAATCGCCGCCAGGAACTGCTCGCGATATCCTTCATGCACCTCACCAATCTCATCACCCAGTGCAATCACCTTGCTGTACAAATTATCCAATCCATTCTGCGCGTCAGTCAACGCATCCATACTAAACGTGAGATGTGAACGATAGTGTGCCTGCAGAACAAGGTAACGAAATGCGAGCGGGTTATACCCCTGCGCGATCAGATCTTTAAGAAGAATTGCATTCCCTTCTGATTTGGACATCTTCCCCTCCGGCAAGCGCAAATGTTCATTGTGTAGCCAATATTTCACAAACGGCTTACCGGTTGCCGCCTCTGACTGCGCGATCTCGTTAGTATGATGCACCCCAATATGCTCGACACCGCCACTGTGCACGTCAATTGTCTCACCGAGGTATTTCATCGACATTGCGGAACATTCAATATGCCATCCCGGAAATCCTTTATCGTCACTAAACGGCGCATCCCACACCATCACATGCCCGGCATTATCACCCACTGCCTTGATCCAAACGGCAAAATCAGTCGGATTGCGCTTCTCATCGTCAACATCAACGCGCGCACCTTCTTCGATCTGCATCTTATCCAAATTTGCCAGTTTCCCGTAATTGGCAAATTGTGCCGTGTCAAAATAAAACGCCGTTGAGGTTTCATACACATACCCTTTGGCAATCAATGCTTCAATGAGCGCAATCATCTCCTGCACGTGCTCAGTGGCGCGCGGCCAGTTCATGGGCATCTCGATATTCAGCTCGCGCAGATCTTCCCAGTACGCCTGCGTATATTTCTCAGCAAGTTTGAGCATCGAATCAACAGAAAAATCCAACCCCTCGCGCTTGAGTGCCTTCACCATCTTATCTTCCCCCGCATCCGCATCACTCACCAAATGCCCGACATCGGTGATGTTAATGACGTGCTTTACCTCATAGCCGTTGTACTCAAAAATGCGCTTATAGATATCGTTATTGACGGCGGCGCGGAGGTTGCCGATATGCTGGTAGTCGTACACCGTCGGACCACAACTATACAACGTCACCACTCCCGGTGTCGTAGGCACGAATTCTTCAAGTTGTCGTGTGAGGGTATTATAGATCTTCATCATACAAATAAAATAAGGCTTGATAGCCTTATTTTAGCAGAAATTGTGAAATATGGTAAGCCCTCTTTATGGGTAGCTTGAAGTATCGGCATCAAAGTTTACGCACCGAGCTTCACATTGGATAAGTTCACGATCAGAAGTGCTTTCTCGATATGGCGCGAGTGTCCACTGGGTCGGAGTACGTCGCAGTAATTGGCAACCACCAGCCTCACCACTATCATCAATGTCATAGAGTGATATTTTCTTCAAAAAGCAAAAAGTATTCTCATTTTCTGTCGTGATGTCTACATTATGATCTGTTTGACCTGCAGATCTTCCATCATAATCAGCTGGCGAATCTTGCGCCCCTAAATCAGCTTGATAAACGCGACTTACTGACG
>CAYRMM010000099.1:0-2764 GCA_964425425.1 uncultured Gammaproteobacteria bacterium
AAGACAACCAGTACGATATTGCCCACAAACCAGATAATCCATCCCAACACAGGGATAATCGCAATCAACGAGATGACTGCCCATGCGATGAACAAGACCAGCCCCTGTTTGCCATGAAATTGCGCAAACTGGGAGTCGCGCTTGAAAAATAATGGGATTAAAAACAAAACACCAAGATAACCGACAGCGGCAATCAACCGTTCATTGAGTGTGTGCTGAGACATATACTATGCAATTAAAGATAAAATACCTCTCTAGTATAGCATATTCAAAGAAAAAACGGCCACCGCACAGAAAATGCAGATGGCCGCGAAAAAAGCGGGGGCGATGTTTAGAATCGCGATCGTCGGGCGGCGAGCGCTCGTCGACGGGAGTGATTGGTATACTTGGGCTTGCGGCTTTTCCCGCCACAGGTGTTCAGTCGTTCGACGGTGCTGACGGTGTCGCTGGGATCATCATCCTGCGGATACTCGTCGCTGCCGCCGCTGGCGCTGGCCGCCACGGGAACAGGTTCGTGATGTTGCGGCAACCCGAGCATGCGCGCCATGCCGGCGGCAAAATTCTTCGGGTTGTAGCCCAGCAGACGATTGCGATTCGGATCTCTACCCATGGATACTCCTCATGGTCAAAGGGTTAAAGGAACTATCCTTAGTGTAGCGTACCTAGAAAAGTTGTCAAACTATGTAGGGAAAAAATAACACACCTACCATGTCGTGACTTCCGTGAGGAAGCTCCGAATAACCACCCCCCAATCGTTCTCGGTCCCCTCGAACTCATGGGCCCCTCCTTGAAAAGGAGGGGTGAAAACAGCTAACCCTCCTAGGAGGGCCCCTCCTTGAAAAGGAGGGGTCGGCCGAACGAAGTTTCGCGTAGCGGTACGAGTGAAGGCCGGGGGTGGTTACCGGCTCCTGCCTTGCCCTTCGAAGCTCAACTTCCGGCACCTCAAGAGCCGGAGCGGCTGCCGGCTCTTGAGGTGCCGGAAGAAAACAAATCAATCAAAAAAGCAGCGTGAAGCTGCTTTTTTGATAACATATTTACATCCCCAATCCTCCCATACCGGGCATACCGCCTCCCATACCAGGAGTCTCCGATTTTGGTTCAGGTTTGGTCGTAATCACCGCTTCAGTCGTGAGAAACATTCCCGCAACTGAGGCTGCGTTTTGCAACGCTGAACGGGTTACTTTGGTTGGGTCAATGACACCAGTTGCGATAAAGTCCTCCATCTGCTCCGTCACCGGGTTATAGCCCTGCGCAAAGTTACCCGCGGCAACCTCTTTGTAAATCTTATCCGCATTTTTCGCCGCGTTTTGCAAAATCTGCAAAAATGGCAACTTGAGCGCATCACGCACGATCGCAATTCCGTTCTTTTCATCGGCATTCGCTCCTGACGTTTCATCAAGCGCCGATGCCAACTTCGCCAACGTCAATCCACCACCGGCAACAATACCTTCTTCGACTGCCGCACGCGTCGCGTTGAGCGCGTCCTCGATACGATCTTTAATTTCTTTCATCTCAACTTCAGATGCCGCACCAACTTTGATCACCGCAACACCACCAACCAACTTGGCAACGCGCTCCTGCAACTTCTCGCGGTCAAATTCAGAGTCCGTCACTTCAATCTGCTTGCGCAAGACGGCAACGCGTTCTTCAACGGCAGCGGCATCACCCTTACCTTCCACAATCGTCGTATCTTCTTTGGTCGCAATGACCTTGCCCGCGCGACCAAGATGCTCAATCGTCACGTTCTGCAACGTCAATCCAAGTTCATCAGAAATCACCGTAGCACCCGTCAAGACGGCAATATCCTGCAAGTTTTCTTTGCGGCGATCACCAAAACCAGGTGCCTTCACGGCAAGCGTATGGAACGCACCACGCAACTTATTGACCACCAAAGTGGTTAACGCTTCGCCATCAACATCTTCGGCAATAATAACCAACTCTTTCTTTCCTTGTGACGCCAACTGCTCGAGAAGTGGCACGATATCCTGCACCGAAGAGATTTTCTTATCGGTAATCAAGAGCATTGCATCTTCATATTCGGCAACCAATTTTTCCGTATTGGTAATCATGTACGGCGAGAGGTATCCCTTATCAAACTGCATACCCTTCACCGTCTCAATTGAAAAGCCAAATGACTGTGAGTCTTCAACGGTAATCACGCCATCCGGCCCGACTTCTTCCATTGCCTCAGCAATCAAGTTACCCAGCTCTTTATCATTTGCGGAAATAGAAGCAACTTGGGCAATTTTTTCCTTGCCTTCGATTTTTTGCGACTCCTGCTTGAGCGCCTCCACAACAGTTGCAACCGCCTTGTCCATACCACGCTTAATATCAAGTGGGTTTGCGCCCTTGTGGAGATAACTCAGTCCTTCGGTAATCAATGACTGCGCCAATACCGTCGCGGTCGTCGTTCCATCACCTGCAACGTCGTTCGTCTTTGATGCGACTTCTTTCACCAATTCAGCAACGATATTTTCAAACGGATCTTCAAGCTCAACTTCTTTGGCAACTGAAACGCCATCTTTAGTCACGGTTGGCGCACCATAGCCTTTATCAAGCACCACATTGCGCCCCTTAGGCCCCAGGGTAACTTTCACGGCGTTTGCCAACTGATCAACGCCTGACTTCATTTTTTCACGCGCCTCTTTGTTAAAAGAAATAAGTTTGCTCATACGATATACGGTTAATAGTTAATAGTTAATGGTTAATGGAAGCAGATCCATTGACCATACACCATGTTCCATAATCCAGCCTTTAGGCTATA
>CAYRMM010000099.1:2774-3315 GCA_964425425.1 uncultured Gammaproteobacteria bacterium
AAGGTTCATAATTAATTATTCATGTTTAATTATTAAGTATGAACCTGTATCTTCGGCGTTTACGCCATAATAGCCAGTACATCCGCCTCGCTAATGACAACGAGATCTTCTTCTCCAGGAATTTCGGTCGGCGCATAGCCTTTAAACAAGACGGTATCACCAACTTTCACGCGCATCGTGCGCACCGTGCCATTATCCAACGCGCGACCCTCTCCCACCGCAATCACCTCGCCTTTGGTTGGTTTTTCTTGAGAATTGTCGGGAATGATGATCCCTGATGCGGTCTTATCATCTTGACGAGACAGTTTGACAACGATGTTGTCATATAACGGCGTATACTGCATAGTGTATCGTTATGGGTAATAATTCAAGCGCCACTCACGTCCGTTACCCCACTGCGACATGTTCGCAGCGGCATCACACGCGTGAATGACCCATTAGCACTTATCATAAAAGAGTGCTAATGCACTCCTATAGTAAAGAATCTCTGCTGTTGCGTCAAGAGTTATGATCAAGTCAACTTTCCCGTCATTCAGAGGCC
>CAYRMM010000100.1:0-3276 GCA_964425425.1 uncultured Gammaproteobacteria bacterium
TCGATTCACCGACAACACTTCCGTAGCGCGCAGTAACGGGCGTAATGCCGTGATGCCCTTTGCGATTTCAGCGCCACCCGGATTCCAAAATACTTTTGTTTTGTTTTTCTTCGCAATCGCAAAAACACGTTTCACAAAACTAAGGTTACCTTTGGCGCTGGTCAGGTAAAACCACTTCGCCTTCATTGCATCCTCGCGCAGATCACGCGCATCAAATGCCGCAGAGGCGCCACGATACACCATAATTGAACGCTCACCGCTCGGATAGAGCAAAATCGTTGAATACCCGGTCCCTAACTTTGGATCGGTGATAATCGTACGTGTCTGAACGCCGCGCTTTTTGAGATCAGCGATAATTTCATCTCCCGATAAATCCTTCCCCACGCGCGTATAACACCCACAGCTTACACCAAACGCGCGTAACGTCGCCGCGGCATTGGTTGCGCCGCCGCCCGTGTCGTAAAAAATTTCACGTACCTCAAACTTACCGCCTTTGGCAAAACACATGCCTTCGCCGGTATCAAATTTTTTATTTTTTACCACATCATAGCCTTCCGGAATGAGGAAGACGTCTTTGACTGAAGAGCCGATGGTAATGACGGTAGGCATATGGTAGTTGATAGTTATCAGTTTTCAGTTGATAATTAACAGTTGGGATTTGTTAGGCTTTGTTTTTCGAGCCAAGGACGATGATGCGCTCCAGGGCAACTTCTCGCATGTAATCACGCGCTTTGCCGAGGATTTCACGCGGATCATACGCATCAGGCTTAGTGGCAATCACCTCACGAACGCCCGCATCAAATGCCAGGCGAATATCCGTATCCGTATTCACTTTGGTAATACCACCTTTCACCGCTTTTTTCATCAATGCGTCAGTAACTCCACGTGCATTTTTGAGGTGCGCTCCATATTTTTTAGCAATCTTGACCATACGCTGATCTACCTCAGACGCGCCATGCAACACTAATGGCGTTGTGACCTTTGCTCGAATTGCCTTCAGGCGCTTAAAATCAAGCTCCGGCTCTCCGGTAAACTTATGGAGACCATGGGAGGTGCCAATGGCAATCGCCAACGCATCACACCCGGTACGAGCGACAAAATCAACCACCTGATCAGGATCAGTCAAATGAGCATCACGCTGCTCTACCGTCACAAAGTCTTCGATACCAGCAAGCGCTCCCAATTCAGCTTCCACCGAAACTCCACGCTTGTGTGCGTATGCAACAACTTTTTTGGTCTGACGAACATTATCCGCATACGCCAGCGAAGAACCGTCAAACATCACCGACGTATATCCCATCGCAATGCATTCCTTGATGAGCTCGTAATCTTTGCCGTGATCCAGGTGAATAGCAACCGGTACGGGTGCCTGTGCCGCTTCACGCATCAGCGCGTACAGCCAGTTCAAGCCGCCATACGCAAGCGCCCCTTCTGACGTTTGCAGGATAACCGGCGCCTTGGCAATGACCGCAGCGTCAATCACCGCCTGCGTGATTTCCATGTTATTAATATTAAAAGCAGCTACGGCATATCCACCTTTTTGCGCTTTGCGTAAAATTTTTTCTGAAGTAGTCAGCATACGTATTAGAGTTCAGTCGGTTTAAATTTTGGATTCTTTTTGACCAGCTGCTGCATCTTGTACTTCGTAAGCAGTCCATCAATTGGCCCGACATGCTGCACAACCGACCATGAATTAAACGTTCCCCAAATCATCGCCTCCTCAGTCGCCTTGCCGTGCAACACTGCTGCGACAAACCCGGTCGCATACGCATCCCCCGCACCCGTGCGCTCGATCACCGGGCCATCAAAAATCGGCATGTGGTAGTATCGATTATCGGCAAGCGCATACGAGCCCTTTGGTCCGTCGGTCACAATCACGATCTCTGCTCCCAGTTCATGGAGCGCCTTAAGTAACGACTTTATTGTTCGTCGCTTGACTACCGCACCATGGACATGTTGAAGAATTAACTCCGCCTCTTCTTTGTTCACAAAAAGAATCTCCGTATATGGCAAAAGATCATGACAGATTTGCTCTTTGCAGGTGATCTGATACTTACCCGGATTGTACGCCAGCTTAATATGATTCTTCAAAAGGTAGGTCACGAGTTCAGGGTATGCCATTTGATGATTTTCACCCATGGCCGTAAGATACACAAATCGCGCTTTTTCTAAATTATTGGGCACATCGTAATTGCGAGGAACACGATAAATCAATTGTGTGCGTTCTGCCTCGTAATTTAACACGACGGTAAAGTTTGACTCTGTGCCTTTTTCTTTTTGAACATATTTTGTACTCACACCCTCCTCCTTCATTTTGCGCACCACTTCTTTGGCAAAATCATCATCACCCAGCTTCGTCCAAAATGCTGACTCAAGCCCCAAGCGTGAGGTGCCCACCGCAACATTAGCTGCATTACCCGCAACTTTCTTTTGCAACTTACTGATAGGAATCTTGTCCGCATAGTTCAAACACAACAAACACTGATCCTTTTTAATGGAACAGTTGACCGTTGCCTCATCAAGCTCGATGAAGGTGTCCAGTGTCGCGTCGCCGATGGCGATAATATCTTTCATGCGTTTTATTTTTTTCGTTTCATAACCTTATGCACCGCCGCAATCATCGCCTTATCATCCATACCATACTTTTCAATCAACTCGCGTGGCTCACCTGACTCTCCAAACGTATCCTGCATACCAACACGCTCGACAGGTACTGGATAGTGCTCCGCAAGCACCTCGATAATCGCGCTCCCGATACCGGCATTAATTTGATGCTCTTCAACGGTTATAACTGCCCCACATTTCATTGCGGCAGCGACAATTGCTTTGGTATCAATTGGCTTAATCGTGTGTGAATTCACCACCATGCACGAAATCCCCTCGTGTTCGAGTTGCTCAGCAGCCTGAAGCGCATCATACAGCACTGCTCCAGCGCCAATAATCGCCACATCAGCACCTTCACGCATCGTATACGCCTTACCGATGGTAAATGGCGTATCGGCATTCGTGAGCACCGGCGTTGCCGCGCGCGCAAGGCGCAGATATCCAGGTCCTTGTTTTTTTGCAATCGCGATCGTCGCCTTGCGCGCCTCGTGCACGTCACATGGCACCACCACCGTCATGTTGGGCAAGACACGCGTCATCGCGATGTCTTCAAGTGCCTGGTGTGTGGCACCGTCAGGACCCACTGAAATCCCCGCGTGTGAACCGGCAATTTTGAGGTTCACATTGTTATAACATCCCGACACGCGAATCTGATCCCAGCTACGTCCCGGG
>CAYRMM010000101.1:0-3273 GCA_964425425.1 uncultured Gammaproteobacteria bacterium
TTGAGACGACGCCTGCTTCGAATATATTGCGCAACTATGTGCCGGTGTTTGACGCGACGACGGTGCAGCGTGTTCGTGATGCCGGAACCGTGATTTTGGGGAAGAATAATTTGGACGCATGGGCGCACGGCTCTTCAACGGAAAATTCAGATTACGGACCAAGTAAAAATCCATGGAACCCTGAGTATGTGCCAGGAGGTTCATCAGGAGGATCGGCTGCTTCAGTCGCTGCTGATCAATGTTTGTACTCATTAGGAAGCGACACAGGGGGTTCGATTCGTCAGCCTGCCTCGTACTGTGGTGTTGTCGGCATGAAGCCAACGTATGGCCGTGTTTCACGCTATGGATCAATTGCGATGGGATCGTCGCTTGACTGTATTGGTCCCATTACGAAGACGGTTGAAGATGCGGCTATCGTATTAGGTGCTATTGCCGGTCATGATCCCAAAGACGCAACGACGGTGCGCCGAGAAGTTCCTGACTATCACGCACAACTAAACGCTGTGCCATCAACATTCCGGGTTGCCGTCCCACGACAGATTTATGCGCAATTACCGGAAGCCTCAAAGGCGCTCTTTGACGATTCGTTGGAGACGCTCAAAAAGTTGGGTGCGCAGATCGAAGAGGTTGATATGCAGTATCTTGAGTATGGTATCGCGACTTACTATATCATCATGCCATCAGAGGTCAGTTCAAATCTTGGTCGGTACGATGGTGTGCGCTACGGGTATCGTGAGAAAGACGCCACGAATCTTTTGGATATGTACATGAACTCGCGCGCGAAAGGATTTGGAGCTGAGGCAAAGCGTCGTATTATGATTGGTACGTATGTTTTGTCTGCTGGATATTATGACGCGTACTACAAGAAGGCGATGAAGGTACGCACTTTGATCAAAGATGAATTTGAAGCGTTATTTGCTGACTACGACATTATTGCAATGCCGACGACGTTGGGTCCTGCGTTTAAGTTGGGTGAGAAGAATAGCGACCCGCTCTCGATGTACTTAGAAGATATCTTTACCGTGACGGCAAATATTGCCGGTGTGCCGGGATTGACGGTACCAGCGGGATTAATTGAGGGGTTGCCGGTAGGTATCCAGTTGCTGGGCAAACAGTTTGACGAGCTTTTGCTGCTGCAGGTGGGGCATGCATTCGAACGAGAGCGTGGATTGACCCGAAAGCTTGCGTTGTAGGAAAAGTATCCACAAGCATCAAGCGCAAAAAGAAAACAAGTGCTATAATAATGACAGTTAACTACTGTCATTATTTTTGTGTATGACACGATTTGCGTATGTAAGCGTTTTACTTGTTGTGCTTTTGGGTGTGGCGCCGCGAGCTCTTGAGGCGCAAACGATTGACTACGATTTGGGAATCAGCGCTTCAAACATTACTTTTTCAGGTCCCTTGCAGGTAGGGCAGGAACGTCGTATTTACGCTGCAATTGAAAATTTTGGTGAGCATGATGTATTGGCGTATGTTCGTTTTTATCAAGGTAATGAGTTTGTTGGTGATTCTCAAACAGTGTCGGTGGTTGCAGGGGGATATCCAGATCAGGTTTTTGTTGATTGGATTGTTCCGGCTGGGTCATTTAATATTCGTGCAGAAATAAAAGGTCAAGAGCCAGGAGACGACAACCCTTCCAATGATATTGCGCTGACGCATCTCTTTGTACCGTATCGTGATAATGACCTTGATGAAATTCCTGATGACGAGGATGCCGATGATGATAACGATGGTGTGAGCGATGAAGATGAGCAGGCGCAGGGCACTGATCCGTTTGATGCTGATACGGATGGAGATAGTGTCAATGATGGTGATGATGACTATCCATTAGATCCTTCACGCTCGTTCTATGTGGCACCACCTCCACCACCGCCTGTTGAACAGCAGATTCCGGCAGTGACACCAACGCCCCTTGCTCAGCCGGCGGCAGTAACGCTTAACGATCAAAGCGACGTATCTGAAGTTGACACGGATGGTGCAGAAAATAGCCAAGAAGATACAGATGATGATGGACAAGAATCGCAGGGGCGAGTTTTGGATGCGGTGTATAATGACTTTACACCGATCATTTTAATCAACGTTGAGCGTGTCAACTGGAAGACGTATGCCTTTGAGCCGGAAATTCGAGGGCTTTCTGCTGATCGATTACAGTATCGATGGGATTTTGGAGACGGTCAATCATCCGATAAGCCGTACCCGCAGCATACCTACCTCACGCCGCAGGTCTATGGAGTGACGCTCACCGTTACTGATCCGAGTACAGGGGAGCGATACGCCTCGACTGCTCAGGAGGTGCATATCAGTTTTTTTAACATCGCAAATTACCAGCTCTGGCTCTTGATTGTGGTGATTATCATTGGTTTGATTATTCTACTAAAAATCATCAAGGCAATCGTGACGCGCAAAGGAGCAGATACAGATGAGCGCACCGTTAGTCGTTCGAGCCAGATGCCAGCAGAAAAAAATCGACGTGTATCAACTTCTCCTTCACCCCCCGGTGGCATGTATGTGAATCCTATTGGCGTGGTGACATCACGGGTGCCTGAAGGGGCGCAGGGAGAAGAAGCTGCGCAAGAAGTTGTTGTGGCAAAAAAAACACCGAAGAAAAAAATTACACGCGCCAAAAAAACAGCACCGAAGAAAAAATCAACATAATGAAAAAAGCCCCACGTACGTTTCAGTGCGTGGGGCTTTTCACGCTGAGCGTGATGTTGACGTTTCCGATCGGTCGGTTTCGTCATCCCTCCTGCGGAGGAGGTGGCGTGATGCTGTGCAGCAGCTCCAGATAAGCACCCTCGAAGAGTTCGGGGTGGGGAATCTGGTGCATACGCACCAAGGGGAGCATGTACAATGCCGCCTGTTCGAGCTTCTTGAGCTTCTTGCGATCATCCGTGTCCCAGATGGTCCACATGTTGTCCAAGAAGTCGCAGAGCTTCTTTTGAACGACGGAGCGCGGTGCTTGCCATAGGCGCGCGTAGTAGACAGCATCTCGCCCCTTCTTGTCACCACCAAATTTACCAAGCGGCGGTTTGGTGAGGTAATCCAGCTCGTTGGCAACCTTCTCTCCGAAATGCGATCGAACGCGGGTGACATTCCACCGCTTGATGTCTTCGATGAGGTCGTGCGTCATGAGGATGATGATATCCTCGTAGTCGCGAATGCCGAAGATGTCAACGCCGATCAGCGTCGTGCGGCGCAGGTGCTCGAAATAGCGCTCCTGCAGCATCGTTTTGGGATGCTTGCTGTCGCGAAACTTGCCGTGGAACTCCG
>CAYRMM010000102.1:0-3267 GCA_964425425.1 uncultured Gammaproteobacteria bacterium
GCTGGTAATGCGCTCCTTTCGTGTTTCCAAAAGCTGTTGCGTAGCACGCACAATATCAACAATTTCACCGGCGGAAAGATTTTTCTGCAAGCCCAACGTTCCTGTGGCACAAAAGTTACACGCCATCGGACATCCAGCCTGGCACGATAAACAGAGTGTTCGTCGATCATCTTTGTGCTTCATAATCACCGCCTCAACTTTGTGCCCACCCTCGAGTAACTCAAAAACGCACTTGATAACATCATCCGTTTCAAATGAATCGATCAGCGTCACCGTCACAAGTGGCATATGCTGCGTCAACGCATCGCGCATTGCTGTCGGCAGCACGCTCACCTCATCCCAGCGTGTTATCGGCTGTTGATAGTACATCGCCAACGTCTGCTTGAGACGAAATGCCGGCGCGCCCTGCTCGGTAAAAAAAGTTGTCAGTTGTTTAATATCCATATCCACAGGAGCATACGATACAAAAATCGCCCTGTCAAGAATGACGCGAGCGATCTTTGAGTACTTCGTTACTTCACTAAATCCTTGATGCGCTTACCAACCTGAATCTCAAAACGCGTCACCAAATCTTTCACATGCCACAACTTGAGCGCAATGACAAAAGAAAAGAGGCCGAGCACAACAAAGCCGATCACAAAAAGGTATTGGATGATCTGCGGCACAAAGATAATACCAAGGCCAAGCACGAGAAAGACTAAGCCGATGACGGTAAATGACGCAATTACGGCGTTAATTTTTTTGACAAAGAAGTCAATAGGGTCGAGGTTGATCATAGGAAACTGGTTAATAGTTAATGGTGTATGGTTAATGGGGGGTGACATGGGTCACGAGACACATGACACAAGTCACTGGGTCTTATGCCTTCTGTCCAGTGTCCAGTGCCTTGTGTATAGTGTATCACATCTTAATACCCAATGTCTTTGAGTGCCTCTTGATCAACCCCGCGTTCACGTTCTTCAGCTAAATATGACTCGAGGTACTCCTGACTCAAGATCTCCAACGTGCGCGCCGCCTCAGTCTTACGAAATTCTTCAAATTCAACGTCGCCATTGTCCATGACGCGCACCGTCCGTTCTGCTGGTGGCATATTATCATTGAGGCCAAGATGCACCAACGCCTTCATCATACCCAATGCCTGCCCATACGGGATATCAGTTGGCAACTTGAGTCCGGCCATCTGCTCGCGCACAAAGGGAAAGACATCATTATGCCCTTTCTTTTTGGCGCGGATACGTTCAACCGCCGCCTGAGCACGGCTCCGTAATTCACGCTTCCATGGCTCTGAGAGGGTTTCGAATTGTTCAGCGTACTTCCCCATACATTACTAGTAATCTTCTTTACGCTCCTTCACAAACCCAAACCAGTCATCAAGCACCTGCAAGACAAGTTTCAGGGGCGCTTCAATAATAATGTCCATGAAAATCGCAAACACGTTCACCTTTGAAAAGTTCAACGACAACCACTTACCAAAACGAATAATCGGCATCGTGAAAAATTCGAAGAGTTCAGTGAAAAATGTCTCCTTTTTTTGCAACACTTCCAAGTCCTTTACCTGATAGCGAATACGCACACCAAAGAAGCTCACAATGCTCAAGAAAACCAGGAAGAGTGCCATGCTCAAAATTGAGAAATTGAGGATAATGAGCACGCGCACGATAAAGTAGAATGGAATCAAAAAGGCAATCACATAAATCAGATTAAACAATCCCATCGTTACCTTACTGCGCTTTTTAGCAGGACGAATATGCTCTACCTTCACCGGCTCCGAAGACAGCATTTCAATCACGCCAGCAATCATCGCCTCGGTATTTTTCTTACCCGGTGTTGAAATCGACAGCGAGATCAAAATCATCAGGACGACGGGCACCGATACGTTAATAAAGACTGAGAGCATGTGCACCTCGCCGTAGATGAAACGGTCGAGCGGCACTTCAATGGCAAGCGCCAACAACATCTTTGTCAAAAAGATGTACACGATGGCGCGCGACATGCTTCGTGACAATTTCTTGCGCATCTGCTTGTAGCGACGCAGCGTAATAGCCTCAACGCGCTGCGCGAGATACGTCGGATTATCAAGTTGCGCTTTATCAGTTTCCTCGTCTTCAACCACTTCTTTGAGGATCCGCGTCATGGTGGCATAGCGACGCACCTTCTTGATTAACTTATTGACGAGCTTGTTATCAATCGGCTCTTCAATCTGTCGCTTGATCTCGTCAATGTTTTCCGCCAAAAATGGGATGAGCGCTTCATAGTCATCACGCCAACGCGGATAAAACAATCGAAGTAAGAAATAGTTAAGCATTGAACGATCAGATTTGATCAAACTACGGTTGACCGCAAGGTATAAATAGAGCTCCTTCGTCTTGTCATCCAAATCAGGATAATCAATTTCAAAGCGCTGCTTGCACTCTTCAAACAAAAAGCGGATGTACACGCGTTCCGTGTGCGACGGTGCCAACTGCTCTTCAATTTCCGCGGCTGCAATCGCAAGCAGCCATTGATACTCCTTGACTGCTTTTTTAAAAAATCCTTTGCGCTCCTGTACCTCTTCAAACAGCAACTGATACTTGGAGATAATTTCCGCCACACGCAACGTCATCGATTCAGGAATCGCATTATTGGGCAAATACCCTGCTGAGATCAACTCTTTGATGATATTTTCAGCAACTTTCTTAATATTGCTACGCTCAATAAAACGGCGTTTGAGAATGCGAAAAATAGCATTCTTGCGGAGCAGATGCTCTTCATTGTAATCAATAAACGTTCGGAGCTTTTCGTACAGCGCGGCCACCGCCGAGGTCATGAGATTAACCTTATAGACCTCTTCATCTTCTAAGACCACAATACGGTCTTTTGCCGAAGCTTCGCGTAAATTACCAAATAATCGTGCTATTTTTGACATATGGTGCAGTATACCAGGAAATTAATAATACGCAACGAGCTACAATTCCAGCGGATGACAGATGCCTGCGGCAACGAGCTGCTCATCAATATGCGGGTACCGCGTGATGATAAAATAGCGCACCTTCCCTACATGCGTCTCGCGCAATGTCGGATCAATGCCGCGCGCAAACTCAATAATCTTACGCTGCGCCAACTCCACGTCATCAGGTGTTTGCACCAGCAACTCAATTTCACACAATTCCAGATCAAACGTCGTCTCATCAATATCGATGATAAAATCGCCGTGGCGAAATTTTTTGCGCATTGATTGAAATTCAGCCATCGGCACATACCCGAGCTTCGTCAACACCTCTCGCGAGA
>CAYRMM010000103.1:0-3042 GCA_964425425.1 uncultured Gammaproteobacteria bacterium
TGCCCGTCGTGTAAAAGTCTAGTTAAACATCCATGAATATTCATTCAATCACAACAGTACACTTTATCGGTATCGGTGGCGTGGGCATGAGCGGTTTGGCGCGCATTGCGCTCCATCGAGGTATGACGGTCACGGGCTCAGATTTTGTTGAGAGTGATTTTACGCGAGCACTTGAAAAAGAAGGTGTTGCGATTGCGTTTGGGGAACAGAAAAAGTCTTCAGTTCCTCAGTCATGCGACATGGTGGTGTATAGCTCTGCTGTTCCTGCGACGAATATCGAACGCCAAGACGCTGATAAGCGCAAGATCCCGAGTTTTGATTATCATGAGGCGCTTGGGTTGTTTACGGCTGACGCGCAAAATATCGTTGTGACCGGTACGCATGGTAAGACGACCACAACCGCAATGCTTGCGAGCATTCTTTCCAAGACATCGCTCAATCCAACCGCTTTGGTGGGGTCGTACGTACCCGCCTTTGAGAGTAATGTGCATCTTGGAAGTAATGAGTCGTATGTGCTTGAGGGTGATGAATACAAAAAGGGTATTTTATATTTAACGCCAACCACGATTGTTTTAAATAACATGGAGTGGGATCATCCTGATGTGTACCCGTCGGAATCTGATTACCTTGACGTGTTTCAGGATTTTGTCAACAAACTTCCCGCTGATGGTCTCTTTGTGTACAATTTTGATGATCATAATATTGTAGAACATATCATCAAGCCGGAGTGTCCTGCCGTGTCGTTTGCCTTGGATAACCCCCAAGCAGACTTGTTTGCAAAAAATATTAAGATTGCGCATGGCCGTCAGATTTTTCGACTGGTGTACAAGAGTAACGAGTTAAAGGATTTTAATTTGGTAATTCCCGGGAAGCATAATATTTACAACGCACTTGCTGCCACGCTCGCGGCCCTTGAGATGGGGGTGAGTCAAGACACGATCAAGGATGCGTTGGCGATGTTTAAGGGCGCGTGGCGACGTTTTGAGCATATCGGTACGTTGCATGGTGCTCCGGTCATCTCTGATTACGCGCATCACCCCACCGAAGTGGAGGCAACCATCAACGCCGCGCACGAGTTTTATCCGGACAAAGAAATACTGGTGTATTTCCAGCCACATCAAAAAGCACGCACACGCCTCTTGCTGCATGACTTTGCGCATGCGCTTGATCGTGCGCAGGTGAAAGAGGTGCTGTTACATGAAATTTATGACGTGCCGGGACGCAGTGAGGATGAAACTGTTTCATCTCGAGATATTGCAAAGTTTGTCAAAAAACAAAAATTAACCTATGTTGAGAATTTTGACGATGCACCCGCGCTCTTAAAAAAGAAAATCGGTAAAAATACATTACTCTTGGTAATGGGAGCGGGGGATATTGACGGGTATATACGGAGTATGGTTAATGGTGAATAGTCAATGGATCTTTGCGTGTCCATCAACCATTAACTATCAACCATTAACTTTTTTATGAAGGATTTTGAAAAGAAATTTCATCAGCTCAACGAGTTGATGGGCGGTATTGTGCAGCGTGATGAGCCGCTATCTGCGCATACGACATTTCGCATTGGTGGACCTGCTGCAATGTATGTGCGCACCACGACCAATGATGAGTTGGTGAGTGCGGTAACGTATGCCAAGAAATTAAAAATTCCTTTTTTCATCCTCTCGGGAGGGTCAAATATTTTATTTCCTGATAGCGGTCTTGATATGTTCGTCATTCATATTGCGACATCAGACCTTTTTGTGAAAGATGGCCACTCGATTGTTGTCGATGCGGGTGTGGCGCTCGCAGATGTGGTGAATTTGGCCATTACCGAAGGGTTGCGGGGGATGACGTGGGCGGCGGGGATCCCGGGAGATGTAGGAGGTGCAGTTCGTGGTAACGCAGGTGCGTATGGCGGCGAGATGAAAGATCATGTGACGGCTGTTGAGGTGTTGCGTGGCAAGAAGCAGTTTGTCTTACATCGTGAGCAATTATCGTTTGGCTATCGCGACTCGCAATTTAAACAGAGTTCAGACATTATCCTGACGGTGCAAATCGAGTTACAGCCGGGCGGTGATCCGGTACAACTGCGTGCCGAGGCTGACGCGATTATTGCTGAGCGTGCGACGAAGCATCCGCATGAACCAAGTGCGGGATCGTTTTTTAAAAACATTATTATTACCTACGAAAATCGTCCGATTTTTGAAAAAATCTCAGATCTCCCGGAGAAGTTTTGGGAGTATGGCAAGGTTCCGGCGGGGTTTTTGTTGGATAAGGCAAATCTGCGAGGTACAAAAATAGGCGGCGCGCAGATTTACGAAGGGCATGCCAATATGATTATTAATACCGGTGACGCCACGGCAGATGATGTGCTGCAGCTTGCCTCCCTTATGAAGACGAAGGTGCGTGATATGTTTGGGATTCAGTTGGAAGAAGAGGTGCAGGTGGTGCTGGGGTAATACCCTTGTCCCAACCTTTCTTTCTTGCTACACTTACGACCATAACAGCTTTCTATGACAAAACTATCACACGACGAAGTTCGACACATTGCAAAACTCGCGCGCCTCTCGCTGACTGATGAAGAAGTGGGCCAGTTTACGGTGCAGTTGAGTGAAGTATTGGAGTACGTCGAGAAACTGCAGGAGATTGACACAGAGGGTGTTGCAGAAACATCACAGGTTACCGGCTTGGAGGATGTCTATCGGCCTGATGAACAGCGCGTGTGTGAAGAAGGAACGCAACTGATTGAGCAGGCGCCGATGTATGAAGATAATCAAGTGAAGGTTCCAAAGGTATTGTAATCGATATGAAGTTAAACGAATTAACCATCGCGCAAGCTGCTCAAGGGTTGCGCGACAAAGAATTTTCATCTGAAGAATTAACGCAGGCATGTGTTGATCGTATTGCTGCAACTGAACCGACGTTACACTGTCTGCTTGCGCATAATGAGCAAGAGGCATTGCAGCGTGCTCGTGAGATTGATGTGCGGGACAATTTTTCATCACCGTTGGCCGGTATTCCGAGTACAATCAAAGATATTCTGGTGACCCGTGGTATAGA
>CAYRMM010000104.1:0-3036 GCA_964425425.1 uncultured Gammaproteobacteria bacterium
AGCCTGGAGCGACGAGGCGGAAGCCGAGGAGACGGAAGGCGAATCCCTGCCTGCCGGCAGGCAGGCTGCTACCCCAACAAAAAGCAACCCGCGTGAGCGGGTTTTTTGTTTGTTTTTGTAATGTGGTATACTGTTTTCATGAAAGAACAGTTTCAAACAACCTTAAAGTGGTGGCAAAAATTCTTCTTAGTGATGGGTATTTTGTTTTGTCTGTTGATCATTTTGGTAGCTCTTGCGATTGGGTACCTTATGTACACGAAACCTTTTGGGGTTGATGTTACTCAATTACCGCAAGCGTGGCAGGCGACTCAAGAGGAGGGAGCGACTTCATCGTATGATCATCCTTCCCTGACGACGGAGCAAGAGATTTTCTTAGAAGCAGTCGGGGTTGATGTCTCACAGGTTGCTACAACATTTACCGCTGAACAAGAGGCATGTGCGCGTCAGGAACTCGGGGATGAGCGAGTTAATGCAATTATTGCTGGAGCGGCGCCAACGATGAGCGATTATCTTCGAGCAGGACATTGCTTTGAAGGTCAATAAATATAATTAACTCAATCAATATGAAAAAAAAATTATTACAACTCGTCGTGTTCGGAGGATTAGCAGTGCTGCTCATCGGTGGATTTTATATGTACAATCAGTCGCGCATGGTGAATGAGCTCAAAGATACGAAACCGACAACCATCACGTCGTTTACAGAATGTGTCGCGGCGGGTAATCCGGTCATGGAAAGTTATCCCCGCCAATGTGCCGCAAACGGAGTCACGTATACGGAAGACATTGGTAATGAACTTGAAAAAACAAACCTGATCCGTTCGACGTATCCGCGCCCCAATGATCTGATTACCAGCCCTATTGCTATCGAAGGGGAGGCCCGTGGGTATTGGTTTTTTGAGGCATCATTTCCGGTAACCATTGAAGACGCAAACGGTGTTGTTTTGGCGCGCACCTATATTGAAGCTCAGGACGAGTGGATGACCGAGTCATTTGTGCCGTATGCGCGCACGATTGAATTTGACGAGCCAACCGCGCCGACAGGCCGTGTGATTTTACATCGTGACAATCCTTCAGGATTGCCGGAAAACGATGATGAGTTGATTATCCCGGTACGTTTCGAATAAGATGCGTTACTGGTTGATGAAAACAGAACCATCAACGTACTCGTGGAATGACTTGATGCGTGATGGTAGTACCGAGTGGGATGGTGTGCGCAACTATGCCGCGCGCAATAATATGCGCGAGATGAGCGAGGGTGACCAGGTGTTATTCTATCATTCGGTTGATGAGAAAGCCGTCGTGGGTATTGCGGAGGTGTCACGAACGGTACATCCTGATCCGACCGATTCGACGGGGACGTGGGAGTGTGTTGCGCTTAAACCAGTGAGACCTCTCAAGTATCCGGTAACACTTGACGCCATTAAGGCGATGAAGTCATTACGGGATATGGTGCTCGTGCACAACTCACGCCTTTCTGTGCAGCCCGTTCGTAAAAAGGAATTTGACACTATCCTCAAGATGGGTGAGATGCCCCATTAACCATCAACCATTTACTATTAACTAGTGCCCCCATGTTCAAAAAACTACTCAAAGTCTCTCTCCTCGTACTGCTCGTTGTTGCTGTTTTTCATAAAGAAAGCAGAGACAAGATTCTTGCTCGTCTTCGTGAACTATAATTGCTATGCGGGTACGTCGTTTTGAATCATACATCTATCCGTTGTTGGTGATCGCCGTGGCGCTCGTCGGCGCTTTTGGTTCTCGGGTTGATGAGTGGTATTTTGCCTTGCCTAAGCCGCCGGGAACGCCACCGTCATGGGTCTTTGGTCCGGTATGGACAACGTTGTATGTGCTTATTGCGTATGCCGGGTATATGTTTATGGCACGCGTTCGTGATGACAAGGCGCGCAGCAGGTTTCGCGTGTTATTCATCGTGAACATGGTGGCGAATGCGGCATGGAGCTATCTCTTTTTTACCGTGCATATGCCATTGGCGGCGCTCGTTGATATTTTTATTGTGCTTGCAACAGCAATCGCCTTGATTGTGACAGCGTGGCCGCATCGTCGAGACGTTGCTGCGGTGCTTGTTCCGTATGTGCTATGGGTGAGTTACGCAACATACCTCAATACGGGGTTTGTGCTACTGGGGTCATGAGGGAGCAGACGATGATGCTGGCCGGTGCACCAAGAACGGTGCAGCTGCGCAAAAAGAAGGGGAGTCGTTCAGTGCGGATTGAGGTTGCATCACCACACCTGATTACCGTGACTGTACCGTGGCATTGCACGAATAACGAGGCGTTATAATTTCTTGCTGCAAAGCAGCGATGGATTGAACGTCAGTGTCGTTTGTTTGAGCAAGGGGTTGTGGTTGCACAAGATGAACCTTTTGTCGTCGTGAAGGCGCGTGCGCACGAGCGGATTCGCCACTATGTCGCGCACTATGCACCTTTGATGCATGTGCAGCATAAAACAATTGTGGTGAAGCGCTATAAGTCTCGTTGGGGAAGCTGTAGTCATGACGGACATCTTTCGTTTAACTATCGACTTGGCCTTCTGCCCGATGAGATGATTGCCTACGTTGTCATCCATGAGCTGGCGCATCTCAAAGAATTCAACCACTCGCCGCGTTTTTGGGCGTTAGTGGGCGAGCACTGCCCTGAGCACCAAGCAATACGTCGGGCGATGAAATACATTGTCGTGACAAGCTCGTGACGTTTCGCGTGTACATCCGCTTTTTGTCAAAAAACGCTGACTGCGTTATCCACGGATACGGTCTTGAAGCTGAGGCCGTATTTTTTGTACACTTAATGTGTACGGAGATGCAGCGATGAGAGGGCGTTGTATCATCGCACACAACAATTTCATATTATTCATAATACTATGCGTGAGCCGTCAGGTCGCGCAGGAAGGGGGTAGTATATGAGCCATATACAAACGTCGTTGTACTCCATACTGGAGGAGCTGGCATTACAGCACCGTACGTACAACGATTTGCGTGCTGACACACGTTTTGCCGTGTGGATGAAGCATGTCCGCAAC
>CAYRMM010000105.1:0-2995 GCA_964425425.1 uncultured Gammaproteobacteria bacterium
GCTTGGTGTCATATCTGCGCAAGAACTGTGCAAGCTCCATGTCCAAGGGGAGTGGGCCGACTTTGCCGTCAACGACAAAAATAATCACATCAGCATCCTGGAGCGCCTTGGTGCTCTTGCGCACGATATCCATCGCATAGTCTTCGTTTTCTTCAGGCGCCATGTCTTGCGCTGATGATTTGGGAATGAGCGTCTCGATACCACCCGTGTCGAGCAACTCAAAATTCACGCCACTCCAGTAGGCGATACTGCGATTGATGTCGCGCGTCGTTCCGGCAACCGGAGAAATGAGCGCTTTATTCGTTTCGATAATTTTATTGAACAGCGACGACTTGCCGACATTGGCGCGGCCGACGAGTACAACTTTTGGAAGTGTTTCGTTCGTCATAAGGTTGTGTGCGTTGCCGCGTAGTCATTTCCTAAGATAATTAAGAAGTCAGCGCTTGAAGGGGCGAGTCGATCAGTACCATCATCGGGGGCGTCTTCGGTTAGCCAGAGTGGTACGTTTGTCGTCACATTGGCATTGAAAAATTCTTTCACGCGCTCCAGTGACCGTTGCTTATTACCATTGGTGAGGTCGTAGATAACGGTTTTTTCGTAGTCTTGCGCCACTGCATTACCGATGCGTTCCACGTCAAATCCGAGCTTGGTCAGATCAACGGATGTTTCATATGCCAAGCCGTTCACCTTGGTACCGTTACGGATTTCAACGGTCGCGCGCTCGGGGCGAGTGAGATACTCCTGGGGGTTAAAGATATTGTCGACCACTTGGTGAATTTCGAAATATGATTCATCGCGTGGGAAGAGGAGATAGGCGCCATTGATCATCGTTGAGTACAGGAGGCCGTCAGGGCCATTGTCTAAGACGAGCGTTGAGATGTTGCTATCATCGATATCCCGCGCCATCTTGGCGAAGCGGATCATTTCCCATGGCTCTAAGTTTGTCGAGACATTTTCTTGATAGGTGTCATACAGCGCATTGACTTTGCGCAGATTAAAGATGGTGCTCACTGAGAGGAGCTTGTCTTTGACGGCCTTGATAACTTTTTGTTGACGTTGCGAGCGGGCAAAGTCAGATCCTTCGCCGTTGTTACCATGACGACTGCGCGCGTAGTTGAGTGCCGTGACGCCATCCATGGCGTTCCATCCTTGCGTGAAGCTGATCGTGGTGTATCCGTAATTATCCGTGGGAAACTGTGAATCACTAAAGCTCGTGTCGACATAGATATCAAGCCCGCCGAGCTCGTTGATCACTTCCTCAAAGCCTTTGAAGTCGACGCGTACATAGTAATGAATCGGGATATCGAGTAAGTCGCCGATAAAGTTGGCGGTGTACGCAGCGCCGTCACCGGGATTTTGGAGTTCACCGTAGTGATTAACGCTATTGATGCGTCGCCAGCCATAGCCGGGAATCGAAACCGAGAGATCACGCGGAATGGAGAGCATGGCTACTTTATTGGTCGAGGGTTGGATGCTGGCAACGATGATGGTATCGGTTAAAAATGGTCCTGAGTGGCCCAGTCCACCCATGCCGGTGAGTAGGATATTGATACGATCCTCATCCTCACCTTTGAGCGGTTTTTCATCAGCAAAGCCGAGGGCGTTCAAAAAACTTGAGAAGACATTGCGCTCAGAAGATTCTTCGGTGGCGAGTCCGTCACCCGAGAGAATAACCTGAAAGGAGAGGGCGCATATAAAAACGCCAATAAAAATTATTGGGTAGACAAGTGCCCGCAGGATGCCCGGGGCGACCTGATGTCGGGAGGGGGTGTCCTTGTCGGCAAGCGGGTTGCGTAAGAAATTAAAATCCTTGGTCATTGGGCTCGATCACCCGTAATGTCGGGTATGTTAGTCAGTGTTATTATACGTGAAAATACGGGCTTTGGCAATGTCATGACGGGGTTGCTTTCGGCCCGTTTTTTTGCTATACTAAGCTTGTTTAGTATCTATCTCACGCCAAGGACTATGCCATTATTTCGACGTCGCAAAGACCCTGCTCAGCAATTCGCCTGGGACACTTCCTCTGCGTATGACAGCTTTTGGAAGACCACGGGACAGTTTATCTTGGAGATTACCAAAGTCGTGGTGATCTCGCTGGCAATTATTATCCCGATTCGCTACTTTCTCATTCAGCCGTTTTATGTGAAAGGGGCTTCGATGGAACCCAACTTTGAAGACCATCAGTACCTCATCATCAATGAAATTTCATATCGCTTCGAAGAGCCCAAGCGTGGCGATGTGGTGGTCTTCCGCTACCCCAAAGATCCTCGTCAGTTTTTTATCAAACGCATCATTGGTTTGCCGGGAGAAACAGTGGAGGTGCGTGATGGTAAGGTCTACATCTTTAACGATGACTACAAAAATGGCGTCGCGATTAACGAAAGCATGTACCTGCCCAATGCCGTGACTGCCGGTGGTCGCCAAGAAACAGTCTTGGGAGAAGGTGAGTACTATCTCTTGGGGGATAATCGATCAGCATCACTGGATTCACGCAGTTTTGGTCCGGTGCCACAGCGCCTTATTGTTGGTAAGGTCTGGGTGCGTGGATGGCCGTTCTCTGATTTCAAAATTTTTGACACGCCTGAATATAACCTCTAATTCACACAGTTAACCGGTATGGCACCAAAGAAAAAAGCAGCGCCCAAGAAAAAGGCAGCAGCAAAAAAGCCGGCAGCAAAGAAAGCTCCCGCAAAAAAAGCTCCGGTCAAAAAGCCGGCAGCAAAGAAAGCTCCCGTTACCAAAGAACCGGAGTCTCAAATTTCAATTAAATTAGCGCGTAGCACCAAGACACCACAGGCGCCGCGTGGATTTAAAGACATCTTGCCTGTTGATCAGAAGTATTGGGACCGCATTCGTGCCGTGATTCCAGCGATTGCCAATGCCTATAGCTTTGATCGTATTGAACTGCCGATTGTCGAAGAGGCAGGCTTGTTTGTGCGCAGCGTCGGTGTTGAAACCGAAGTCGTTCAAAAAGAGATGTTTATCTTCGAAGATC
>CAYRMM010000106.1:0-2968 GCA_964425425.1 uncultured Gammaproteobacteria bacterium
CGTGAGCGGAATCGGTTGCGCGATGAGAAAGTACAGCAACTACGCGATGATCAGAAGCTTGTCGCCGGTACGATCGATGTATCCACCCCAGAGGGTCTCCATCTTGTATCGTCGTGCCCACACGCCATCGATATGATCGAGGTAGAGCGAGGCGACGAGCAGTGTATTGCCGAGGAGTGCGTACTCGAGGTGCAACACCGGCAATGCAATCAAGCCCATGAGGGTGCGTGCGTAGGAAATCCCATTCGGGGTGATATGCGGTGCGGCCAGGTAGACGAGGTCGCAGCACGCATAAACGTACTTCAGATAGGTGTCCGTAATCGTGCGAAAAAGAGCAATTTTCACGTCGTTTCCTCCTGCTCGTGAAATGATAGTGTACTATACCATATGGCCGTAGCTTGTCAACGAGTTCCATGCTATACTGTGAGCATTGAAATACGACAAATCCTATGTTTACGATTTTGACGACGTCGCCCAAGTCTGCAGCTCGACGTGGAACCCTCAAGACATCCCACGGTGTGATTCAGACACCTTTTTTTATGCCGATTGCGACGAAGGCTGCAGTTAAGAATATCAGTGTTACTGAACTTGAAGAGCTTGGTGCGGAAATCATTCTTTCAAATACCTATCACCTCTATTTACGCCCTTCAGAGAAGCTGATTGCGGAGTTTGGCGGATTGCATCGATATATGGGTTGGCGTGGACCCATCCTTACTGATTCAGGAGGATATCAGGTCTTTTCGCTGGCTGGTAATAAAGGGAAAAAAGAAAACTTGGTAAAGATTTCGCGCCGTGGCGTTGAGTTTCGTTCGCATTTGGATGGGAGTAAGCACTTTTTTACCCCGCAAAAATCAATTCAAATACAACAACAGCTGGGGGTTGATATCATGATGGCTTTTGATGTCTGTCCGGCATTGCCCAGTACGCCCCAGACGATTCGTGAGGCCATTGAATTGACCGCTGTATGGGCACAACGATGCAAAAAAGAGTGGAAGAGTGGTCGATATGCGAAGCGAGGGCAGCAGCTCTTTGGGATTGTGCAGGGGGGTACTGATATGCAGCTGCGTACGGAGTCTGTTCAAAGCTTGATCCCTTTGAATTTAAGTGGATATGCGATAGGAGGATTAGCGGTTGGCGAGTCGCGAGCTGAGATGTTTGATGTATTGTCATATGTGCCGGAGATCTTGCCATATAACAAGCCGCGTTATTTGATGGGGGTAGGGAAGCCTGAGGAAATTGTTGAGGCGGTTCGCCGTGGGGGTGATATGTTTGATTGTGTTATTCCAACGCGCGAGGCGCGCCATGGGCGTTTGTATGTTTTTTGTTCAAAGCGTGAGGAGGGTGCAATCCATCTATTCGGAAATCAGTACTATCGAACACATAATGTATCCAAGTCGTCATACGCTACACATACGGATGTTCTTAACAAGCATTCACGTCATTCGTTGCTACGCCAGCATTCATTTGGCTACCTTCATCATTTACTACGAACTGAAGAAGGGTTAGGATATCGATTGGCCACCCTGCAAAACATCGATTTTTACCTTACATTAATGCGTGAGCTTCGAGGTGCAATTGAAAAAGGTAAATTGTAAAGAGCGTCTTGGGGGAGCGAGGTGCGCGTGATATACTAAAGATATCTATGCATACAATTGTAGGGCGAGTTGCACTCGCCGGCATACAGTCAGTGCTCTATTTTCCGGTATGGTGGTATACCCGTGGTTTTATGCGTTACATCCGTGCATTGGGGCGTTCACTGGGTGTTGTGAATGAAACGTTGGGTGTGACAATTTGGATTCGTAATATTTTTGTGCCGCTCTATGGACAAACTGACATAGCAGGTCGGTCGATGAGTTTTTTGATTCGGTGTGCCAATATCTTTGCCCGCGGAGCTGTTTTTGTGATAGTTGCGGCTGGGTATGCTGTCATTGGAGTACTCTGGCTCGTACTCCCAGTATTGATTATTATGCAATATCAAGCACACGCATGACGACATCACGCTTACAAGTAACGACGGTGCCGCGACAAGATGGGGCAGAAGCTCAGGCAGTTGGCTTTCTTGAAGGGGTTGTGGTGTACAGCTCGCTGACGTTGGAGGCTGACGATATCGCGACGCGTAAGATCCTTTTTGTTGCGCGTCGTGTTGCTGCATTATTGAGCGCTGCTGTCATGCTTGCGGGTATGATGAGCGTAGCTTGGTTTTTATATACTTTTGAGGTTACTCGATTAACGACGCTGACGAGCTTGCTCACCTATACATCACCGATTCTTCAGTTTTTTTGGCTCTCATTGTTTGGCGGCATGTTTGCGCTCTATCTCGTACTCAAGGAGCGTGATACGCGTCATCCGGTGTTATCTCGAACGTATGATGAAGCCGATCAACGTGCGCCTGTGTTGCAGACGGCTGCTGATGTCGCGGCCTTGCCGCGTCGACTCAAGCGTGACGTGATGCAAAGCGCTGACCTGGGTGTTGAGCGTGTTTTAGTGAAAGCTCGTGAACTGGCGGTGCAGTATCGACATGCTCAGATAAGCACGCTCCATGTTTTTTTGTCGGCATTGCTGACGTCTCAGGATGTCGCAATCGTGGTGTATCGACTCGGTATTAACAGCACCATGTTGATGGAGAAAATAATGCGTGCAGCGGCTCAACTACCAACCTCAGAGCAGCCGGGAAGGTATGGGGTTGATGCTGAAATGCTGCTGATTCGGGCGTATGCCGCTGCATATGAACATCGCGCGACATGGGTTACGCCACTCGACCTCTTGTTGGTGGTGTATGAGCGCGATGAGCGCTTACAAGAGATTTTGTATGACATGGCCATTGAACGTGAAGATATGGAAAATGCGATTGCGTGGTTGCGTATTAATCAACGATTACGTGATCGATATCGTCGATATGCTGCTGCGGGACGGCTTCGATCAAAGAGTGGTATTGATCGCGCGATGACATCGTTGGCCACAAATTTCC
>CAYRMM010000107.1:0-2952 GCA_964425425.1 uncultured Gammaproteobacteria bacterium
ACGTTCCCCACAAGAAGGTGAACAAGCATCTCAAACCGAACAAATCCCCGAAGCTACCCAAGAACGCGCCGCGCAAGAAGAGGCGTACACAACCGGCGGAGGGAGCGCGAGCAACATCGCAAGCAACCTCGATCAACTTCGTCAGTTGGCACGAGAAGCTCAAGTTGCCGCGACGTCAGATTCAAGCCTTTCGACAATTACCCAAGGTGTACGCACAGGATTACGGCTCCGCCAGGGGCTTGGTCGCAGCTCCTTTAATGACTGGCTCTTGATCGGCCTTGCCTTTTTCAAAGATTGCATGGATTTTATTCTTGAAATTGCCACACTTGGTGTAACGCTTGGCCTTCTGGCAGCTTCCTTTGGTTTATTTTTAACGGTCCTGATTATTGTTGTTCGCATGTTTCGAGGAGGGGGCATCTCTCGCTTTATTATGCGCTGGCTTCTTGTCTTTCTCATTGACATCACTATCGGGCAATACCTGCTCTTTATACCGATTGCCACTCTTGGTATGATGCTCCTCGTCCGACAAGAACGCAAAAAAGCGCTTCGTGCACAAGTTGCGTAGCAGGAGGCCTTAAAAAATGCTATACTATCACTACTTGTATGTCTGAACGAATTAAACGAATTTTGTATATTCTTCTCTTTGTGGCAATCGTGATACTGATCGGTATTGCGCTCTATTTTGTGTTTTTCAGACCAACCGTGCCGCCGGTCATCGAAGAGCCCACTCCCGAGTTTCCAGGCGGCCTTCCCGGCGAGCCGGGAGTTCCTCCCGTAGAGCCTGAGGAACCTGAAGAACCCGGCGTCTTCCCTCCTAGCGTGGTTGTTCCCCCACCGGTAACTCCAGTCGTGCCGGGTGAACCCACCATCAGCACGACCGCTGAAGGTGGTCTTGTCGTGCCAAACCGCCTCTTCCCCAACTCCGCTCAACACGTCGCCGCTTCTTCGACGACCAACGGTGTGAATTTTTATGATGCCTCAACAGGGCTCTTTAATCGCCTCACTCCTGATGGCGAAGTCGAGCTTTTGAGTACACGTGTCTTTCGTGATGTACAAACTGTCAGCTGGGCACCAACAACCGACAAGGCGGTTCTCGAGTTTCCTGATGGCTCAAATATTATCTACAACTTCGCAACTGATGAATCATTCACCCTACCGACACAGTACGAGGACTTTTCATTTTCACCTGACAGTTCGCAAATTGCTGCTAAAGATTTACGCCTCAACCCCGAAGATCGCTGGTTGGTTGTCGTGGATGATCGAGGACGTAGCCGACAGCTCGTCGAACATCTTGGTGATAATCAAGATCGCGTCCAAGTGGAATGGAATCCTGCCGGACAGATTGTGGCAACCTCAGCAAAATCAATCGACGCCAATCGCGCTGAAATTATCTTTTTGACAAAAAATGGTCAGCAACTCACTAAAGCACTCATCCAAGGACGTGACTTACGCTATACCTATAACCAGACCGGCGACAAGATGGCCTACTCCGTGTACAACGCAACCTCAAATTACCTGCCAACCCTTTGGGTGACCGGTACTGCGCCCAATGCTATAGATCAGGGACGTATCAATACCGGCCTGAATACCTGGGCTGACAAATGCACCTGGCGGGGCGCAACTGAACTGATCTGTGCTGTTCCCAATGACATCGGCGAGCTCTCAGGTATCCTCCAAAGCGAAAATCGCAGCGACGATTCAATTTATAGTATCGATACGCGCACAGGTGCAGCGCGGCTCATCGCACAACCATTGGTATCCACAACAATCGCTTCAATGACCGTGGGTAGCGATGGCACTTCTCTCTTTTATGTCGAGCAAAGTACCGGCGCGATTAACAAGCTTAATATGCAAACACCATGAGAGAATTAACCACGAGTGCAAAATTGTATATTCTCATTGGTATTGTCGGCATTCTTTTTGCTATATTTTTTGCACTCTATGTGAAAGATTACGTCAATTACTACGTTGACTTATATTCATTCCGCGAACGCCTTGTTGCATCGCTCACTGACCAAGAAACCGAAAAACCGACCTATGCTCCTGGCGATCCCTATGAAGGTAATCCGCGGGCGAAAATTGTGGTTTTTGAATACGGTGACTTTTCATGTGAAGCCTGCAAACAACTCCAAAAAACACTCGGTGAGCTCAAGCGCTTTTATGGGGCTCAAAACATGATGATCGTGTGGAAAGATCTACCGATCACCGTCGCGCCCAATAACCTCCTGGCACATCAGGCGGCACACTGCGCCAATGACCAGCAGGCATTCCCAAGCTACAAGCCGCTCTTATATGAAAATCAAGCCGCGTTCAGCAGAGATCTCTTCATTCAGCTTGCGCAGCAACTCAACCTTGATGTTGCCGTCTTCACGGAATGTTTGGATTCCGAAAAACACAAAATAACCGTGACCGGTAATTTTAACGACGCGCTACGCATCGGGCTCGACGCAACTCCAACGTTGTTTATCAATAATCGCGAAGTGCAATCCGGCTTTAATTTTGAAAATCTGCGAAATATTATCGAACAGACAAAATAACGCCTATGCGAAAAACACTGCTTCTCCTCACATGCGCACTCGCCCTCTTCGTTGCGAACCCGACGGCTGCTGCAGAAAAAACCTATATCAATCTCTTAGTGCCAATTCCACTCCCCAACTGCGCGGCACTTGGTGACACCGTCCAATGTGACGGCCAGCTCGTTGTCGGTGTAACTGACTTTGCTGCTTTTACCGTTGCCTTATACCAATTTGGTGTCATCCTCCTCTCCGTCTTACTTGTTGGTATTATGATGGTTGGCGGCTTGATGTATTTGGGGTCTGCAGGTCTTCCGGGGCGCGCGCAAAAAGGCATGGAGTACATCAAAAATGCAGCGTTCGCCTTACTGGTGCTTATTTTTTCCGTCGTTATCTTAACGCAAGTGAACCCGGCACTCGTGAATTTATCACTATCCGA
>CAYRMM010000108.1:0-2918 GCA_964425425.1 uncultured Gammaproteobacteria bacterium
CTCTTTCTCATATCTACGGTGGGCAGGCCCATGCGGGACTGCCGAGAAAAATCTCTTCGTAAGAGGGGATTTTTTGGTTATGTCGCTGGGGTGGTGAGCAAGCCAATCTGTTGGCTTGCGTTGGGACTCGAAGGCCGAGGCTCTATGAGGAGCACCGAAAGGAGCGGACGCATAGCCGAGGCCCGGCCGGACCCCGAGCTTGTCGAGGGGGAGGAAGTCCCAGACCACCCACCATCCTTCGCCCGTTGGGCTACGGATGGCAGGCCTTCGCCGGCATTGAGCGAAGGATGCCCTTCGAAGCTTTACGCGAAGAAGGGAGGAGCCTTGAGCACCTCTTTCTCATATCTACGGTGGGCAGGCCCATGCGGGACTGCCGAGAAAAATCTCCTCGTAAGGGGGGATTTTTTGTTTATATGGAGAGGATGGGGAAACCGCGTTGAAGAAGTTCGTCGGCGAGGCGAGCGATAGGGAGGCCCATCACCGTAAAGAAATCCCCCTCAATGCGATCGACGAGTAAGGCACCATAGCCTTGAATGCCATAGCCACCCGCTTTGTCAAATGGCTCACCGGTTGCGATGTATGCCTCAATCAGTTGTGGAGAAACAGTTTTCATAGTAACGCGCGTTGCTTCATAAAAAACTTTTTCGTGTTGGCCTTTCGTGTCAATGAGCGCGACGGCGGTAATGACTTCGTGCGTCGTGCCACTGAGGTGTTGGAGCATGCGTTGTGCGTGCGCTGCGTCAACCGGTTTGCCCAAAATCTCATGATGCGCGACGACAATAGTATCAGCGCCGATAACGAGCGCATGCTCATGCGATGCGGCGACGGCTCGTGCTTTTTCGAGAGCGAGGTGCTGCGCAAAGTCATGGGGCGAAAGGGTTATGGTGTGATCTTCTTCATAGGGGCTTGGTACAACCTGAAAAGGAATCCCTAATTTTTCGAGGAGCTCTTTGCGGCGAGGTGATGTTGAGGCCAGGATGAGTGAGTGCATGACAGGTGTTTTTGGTTATGAATACCTCTAGGATAATAGAGGTATGCATAATCTTCAAGAGGCTGCTCTTCTGTGCACAGGCGAGCCGTTATGGGTATGCTATAATACACATAATGTCAGAACAAAACCCCCATCACTTATCTCAAGAAGCATTATTTGAATGCGTTGCGTCGTCAGCGCGCGGTTTAACGTCTGATGAGGCACAGTATCGTCGTGATCGTGATGGAAAAAACGAGTTGCCGCGCAAGAAGCGCATGTCGCGCTTACAACTTTTTTTCAATCAATTCAAATCGCCACTTATTTATATTTTGTTGATTGCCGGTGGGATTAAATTAGTGTTGAGGGACACGCTTGACGCAACTGTTATTTTGGTGGCTGTCGCGGTCAACACGGTGATCGGGTACTTTCAGGAAAATAAGGCTGAAAATGCGCTTGCCAAACTGCAAAGCTTTATTTCATATTATACGAAGGTGTTGCGTGATGGCGCAAAAACTCGTATTTCGAGTACTGATGTTGTTGTCGGGGATATTGTTTTTCTTGATGCGGGCGATCGAGTGCCGGCTGATGGACGACTCATTACTTCAAATGATCTCGAAGTTAACGAGGCTTCACTCACCGGAGAATCTGTTCCGGTGAGCAAGCGACCGGGTGTTGTTGAGGTTGGCGCGATTGTGGGGGATCGATATAACATGGTTCATATGGGAACTGTTGTGACCAAAGGGCATGGCATGTTTGTCGTTACGGGTATTGGCGCGCAGACGCAGCTTGGGGAGGTCGCAAGCCTTATTTCTGAAACGGAAGAAGAGGTAACGCCACTGCAACGACGTATGGAGCGGTTGGGGAAGATTTTGAGTTCAGTCGTTTTGGCTGTTGCTGTTTTGATTGTGCTTGAGGGCGTGTGGCGTGGCTTTGATATTCTTGAAATTTTTGAAACGGCAGTAGCAGTTGCGGTTGCGTCCATTCCTGAAGGTCTGGTCGTGAGTATTACGGTAATCCTCACGTTGGGTATGCAGCGCATCTTAAAAGAAAAGGCCTTGGTGCGGCGTTTAGTGGCAACAGAAACATTGGGGAGCACGTCAATTATTTGTAGTGACGAAACAGGGACCCTCACGCAAGGTAAGATGGCGGTTTCACATATTACCTTGGGGAGTTCTGAGAAAGACGTTTTACTTTTAGTGAAAGATACGGCGACAACCATTCATGATTACGATGACCTTAAACGCGCTGTTGAAATTGCGGTACTTGCTAATGATGCTGAAATTATTCGAGAAGGAGAAGAGGTGAAGGAAATCGGCGACTCGACAGAAACGGCCTTGCTGCATGTCACTGAGCAGTATCAGATGCAGTATGGCAAAATTCGGGCTGCATATCCACGTTTGGCGGACATTCCTTTTGATTCGGACCGCAAGTTTATGGCGACCTTGCATGAGTTTGATGAGACGCAGAATATTATCATGATCAAGGGAGCTCCTGAGGTTGTGCTGGGGATGTCGAGTTCATATCATCGCTTGAATGCAAAGAAAACACTGACTGACGCGCGCCGTGCATTTGTCTTGCAGCGTAATGACGAGCTCACCGAGCAGGGATTGCGTGTTTTAGCGGTGGCATACAAGCTGGTGCCCAAGAGCACGATAACGCTCAAACCTGATCAACAACTCAAGGCGTGTGTCTATACGGGGTTGTTCGCGATGGAGGATCCATTGCGTGATGAATCTCGCGCGACGTTGAAGTACACGCAGGCAGCGGGTATTCGTACGGTTATTATCACCGGTGATCACAAGAAAACGGTTACCACGATTGCTCGTCAGCTCGGATTTACGATCACGGACACAAACATTGTTGAAGGACATGAACTTGATAACTGGACGGATGAAGAGTTGCGTGATCGGGTCAAGCAGATTGACGTGTACGCGCGTGTTTCGCCGCG
>CAYRMM010000109.1:0-2884 GCA_964425425.1 uncultured Gammaproteobacteria bacterium
TGACTCATTAAACACAAAAAGCATTCCTTGCGTCGGTTCTAAACGCTCTACATGTGATAAACCCGCAACACGCTCTTCATCTTCATCAGCAATAACTACCTGCACAACTGCATCACCGACACGTAGTGCATGCGTGGTTTCAAAAAAAACTGGTTCGTATGATCGGTTCACAAGCCATACCAGGAGACCTCCGAGCATAGATATGAAGAGCACCCCCGCCCAGAGTTTGGCGCGTTGCTTATTCCACTTGCCCATCATCAACATATGCTCGTCGTTTATTGTAAAGCGTAACTAACGCAAATGCACCGATAATCATGAGGATCGTCAGCAATCCCAAGACATAGAGTTTATACTTGGTTTGCAAGAAAAGCGCGCTTGCGCCAAAAAGTGCCGTAGCACCATAGAGCAACAAAACCGCTCGACGATGCGGGATGCCAATTGCCAGTAATCGATGGTGCAGATGTTTTTTGTCACCTTGCGTTAACTTCACCCCCGTCACCATACGCCGGCTGATCACCCACACAACATCAAAGATCGGGATACCAAAGACGAGGAGCGCTGTCGCAATCTTTGATCCGGATAAAATCGCTAAGACACCGACCATAAATCCCGCAAACAATGACCCGCCTTCTCCCAAAAAGATAGAAGCTGGATTAAAATTAAATAATAAAAATCCCGCAAGCGCGCCAGCAAAAATAATTGCAAAGAGCGCAATATAATCTTGCTGCAAGGTTAAATCTTGTGAAACAAAAAAGATAACGAGTGCGGCAATCAAGCTCACCCCACCCACTAATCCATCAAGCCCATCCAGATATTTGGTGGTGTACATCATCCCCATCAGCCACACAAACGTAAAGACATCCGACATAACCGACACAAAATACGGAATACCATTCACACGCAACACCTCCCATTTAATCTGATCGAAATACAACGTACCTCCCGCGAAGGGATTGGTGAGTGCGGTAATACCAATACCACTGATAATCACCGCACAGACAGCAAGTATTGGAAAAACAATTTGATGCCGCGGCGGCAGATCATACCGATCATCCAAATACCCTCCCAGCATCAAAATTGCGCCACCCAGCAAAACACCAATGACATGCTTGCCTAGCAAATACCCCGTAATGAGCTGGTCCGTGTAGAGCGCATAATACGCAACGACTACCACAACCGCGAGATAAATACCTACACCTCCAAGCAGAGGAATGGGGTGACGATGAATTTTGCGCTGCAGACGTGGCGCATCAACAACACCCCATCGCAACGCAAAACGACGAACAGCGAACGTACTCAACGCTGCAATCGCTAAAGTGCTACAAAATGCAATGAGAAAATTGGGCATAGACTACAGATTTTCTGCTTTTTCAACACGCAACACTCCCCCCGCATCCAACACAACAAGATCACGACGCGTCAACTTGCCCCGCAAAAGGTATTCAGCAAGTGCCGTATCAACCTCATCTTGAAGCACGCGACGCAACGGTCGAGCCCCATACAACGGATCAAATCCTTTACGCGCCAATTCTGCAATAGCGGCATCGGTTGCCTGAAAACGGATTCCTTTCTCTTCAAGCTTACGAGCAACATCAGTCATCATTAAACGAGCAATCGCAGTCACGTCATTTTGATCAAGTGGTTTAAAGAGTACAATATTATCAAAACGATTAATGAATTCCGGTCGGAAATATTGCGCAAGCTGACCTTGCAGCAAATCAGTTTTGATGTCAGGTAACGCACGCCCTTCATCCAACGACTGCTGAATATACTGCGTTGCTGCATTGGATGTCGCGATGATAATCACATTGGTAAAATCAACGGTACGCCCGGCAGCATCAGTCAAACGTCCATCTTCAAAGACTTGCAAAAACACATTCAAAATATCCGGATGCGCCTTTTCAAGCTCATCGAGCAAGACAATGCCATACGGCTGACGACGAACGGCTTCCGTTAAAATACCTTGTTGACTTCCCCCTGTTCCCGTTGGTGCTCCAATAAGCTTATACAGATCTGCTTGATTTTGATACTCAGACATATCAAGGCGTATCATCGCCGACTCATTACCAAAATAGGTACCCGCAATCGCCTTGGTAAGCTCCGTTTTACCCACACCGGTCGGCCCTACAAATAACAATGTGGCGATAGGGCGCTGCGCGTCACGCAATTCAGCGCGCGCACGACGAAGCGCGGTTGCCACAGCGCGAACCGCCTCATCCTGCCCAATAACACGTTCGTGGAGCCGTTCTTCCAAATTCAACAACGCAGCAGACTCGTCCCTCGTTACTGCGGCGATTGGAATATTAAGCTTACTTGTGAGGAGTGCCGCGACATCCTCATGCGTCACCACGCTCTTCGCTCCTTTTGTGTTACGAACATACGCCCCCAACTCCTCAAGCAAGACGACTGCCTTGTGTGGCAAAGGTTGATCGTGCATATAGCGATCACTCAACGTGACCAACGATTTGAGCGCCGGATATGAAAAGGTGACGCTTTGCGCGTGCTCAACAGAACCAACTTTTGATTCAAGCACCTGAATCGCCGCATCATGCTCCATAGGATCAATAAAGACCGGCTGGAGCGCGTTACCCAACTGCGTTCCTTCGATCGTCGCAGCGTATTCTTGCGGTGTTGTTGAAACAATACAGTAGAGCAGCTTTTTATTGAGCACCTCCGCCAACACATCTGACACATCTAATCCTTGCGCTGCGATACCCACCAGATCATGAACATGCTCAATATACACAATCACATTACGAGCACGAACCGCCTCACTGAGCGCACGCAATAAGCGTTCTTGAGCCTCCGTTGCTGATGCCCCCGAAACAAGCTGCGAAACCGACAGAGCAACAAGACGTTTTTCTCGTAAAAACGCCGGAACGTC
>CAYRMM010000110.1:0-2830 GCA_964425425.1 uncultured Gammaproteobacteria bacterium
CGCCGATGTTGGTACCCAGCGCGATGATAATTGACTTCACTTCGTTGTTGGCAAGCATCTTGTCGATACGCGCGCGTTCGACGTTCAAAATTTTACCCTTCAGCGGTAAGATTGCTTGGTTTTCACGATTACGTCCTTGTTTTGCCGAACCTCCCGCACTGTCTCCCTCAACGATAAAGAGTTCTGATTCTTCAGGATTACGTGATGAACAGTCAGCAAGTTTGCCGGGCAGGTTAAAGCCATCAAGGGCACCTTTGCGCAAGACGGTGTCACGTGCGGCGCGTGCCGCCATACGAGCCTTTGCGGCAAGTAAACATTTGCCGATAATAGCTTCTGCGTCCTTTGGATTTTCTTCGAGATACATACCAAAGGCGTCAGCCATAATACCTTCTACAATACCTTTGACTTCGGCATTACCCAATTTTGCTTTGGTTTGTCCTTCGAATTGAGGTTCGGGGAGTTTTACCGAGACGATTGCAGTGAGACCTTCGCGCGTGTCATCACCGGTGAGGTTTTCATCCTTTTCTTTGAGAATATTTTTGGTACGAGCGTAGGTGTTGATAGTGCGGGTGAGTGCTGATTTGAAACCAACCATATGTGAACCGCCCTCAGTCGTGTGGATGTTGTTGGCAAACGAGAGCGTTGTTTCGTTGTACTCATCGACATACTGCACCGCAATTTCAACCTGAACATTATCAATAGTTCGTTCAATGTAAAAAACGTTATCGTGTTTGGGGGTTTTGTTGTGGTTGAGGTAGCGGACAAATGACGCAATACCACCTTCGAAATAGAAGTTATGCTCAAGCTTATTGCCTGGGTCACGGTGATCTTGGATGACGATTTTCACACCCTTGGTCAGGTATGCCTGCTGGCGCAAATGATCGACAATGTATTTGAATTTATATTCGTTGACGCTGAAAAATTGATCAGCCGCTTTGAAGGTGATGCGTGTTCCGGTGCCTTTGACTGCTTTCACTTTTTTAACATTGGCAACCGCTTTTGAGTCTTTATACTCCTGTACCCACAAGAAGCCGTCACGTTTGATTTCTGCTTTGAGCCATTCAGAGAGGGCATTGACGACTGAGACACCGACGCCGTGCAAACCTCCTGAGACTTTGTATCCGCCATCGCCAAATTTACCACCGGCGTGCAAGACGGTGAGGACTGTTTCGAGTGCTGATTTTCCGGTCGTTTTATGTTTTTCGACAGGGATACCACGGCCATTGTCGGCAACAGAGACAGAGCCGTCTTGGTTGAGCGTGATGATAACGGTGTCTGCATGGCCTGCCATTGCTTCGTCGATTGAGTTATCGACGATTTCCCAGATCATGTGGTGGTAGCCGCGTTCTGCGGTGTTACCGATATACATTCCCGGGCGCTTGCGCACCGGATCTAATCCTTCAAGGACGGTAATTTGCTCGGCGCCATAGGCTCCGGTTTCTTTGGGCTTTTTTGCAGCTTTTGCTGGCGTAGCTGGTTTCTTGGTTGTCGCCATTGCAGTGATGTCAGTTAGCTAAAATACTCAGACAGTATATCATTGCTCAGCAAAAGAAGAAAGGGAGGGATTGTGGAGAGAGGGTTCGTTTATTGACAAATCACGCATACTGAGGTATGGTGGAGTATTCTCTTTTACCTGACAGCCAAGGAGGTTTGTCAATGCCCATTCGTTCCTTTGACATGAGTGTGCTCAAGCGCACGCAGAGTCGCAAAAAAACACCCGAAGAGCGCGCCAAAGTCGCGCTGGGGTGGCGTACCGCCGAATTTCCCGACGGTGACGTCATCGCGAACCCCAACTTTCATGTTCATGTGCTCCGTGCCATGAATGTGGATGACAAGGGGGATTTTCTGTATGACCAGATTTTGCGCATGGAGGCCGGTGGCGGGCTGTTTTTGCCTGTCAAAATCGCGGGTGGCGAGGTCTACTTCGGATTGCAGAACGCCAGCCGTCCGCAGGCGCGCAGCATGAAGGAGTACAAGGAGCTCTTTGCGCGCGGCGAACTGCGCAAGATTATCGACACGCTCTTGGGGCGTGAGTGCTGGGAAGCGCCGCGGGGATTTGCGAAATCGGTTACCGAAAGCGGTAAGGATGCTGCGCTGCGTGAAGCGCGTGAAGAGACGCAGTCCATGGTCGTATCGGCGATGTCGTTGGGCGAGGTCTGTGACAATACCGCCTTTGTGTCACATCTCACCGAGATTCAGTGTGGCCTGATCGACTCGTCGCGCAAGCCGGCGGACAAGGAAGATCCCAACGAAAAGTTGCTTTCCAAGGTTCGTTGGTTCACGCAGAGTGAGCTGATTACCCTCATGAACGAGGGCAAGCTGTACTGCGGGTTTACACTCGCCGCCATCGGCATGTACCTGCTGCGCAACGTCCGCATTGCGGTCAAAAAGTAGCACCACCGCTCATCAGTATGCACTACGAGGGGTTCGTCTGACGAACCCCTCTTTTTTCTTGACAAAAATCTGATTATACGGTACGGTAGGACATCGTTCAACAGTACCTTACAAGGATGGAATCTCATGCAAGTATTCAACGCAACCAACGACATCGCGCGCGAAGCGTGTCTGTTTTTGGCTCACCCGTGGTGCTCAGTGCGGAATGCCAGCATTGAGTTCCATCATCATGAACAACTGAACGCGTCCTTGGTCCCCACCTTGGTGACCGACGACCGCGATGTGCAGTGCGAAGCGGCACTGGTGCGTCTGGACGGTGTCGGCGGTTATACGCTGCGCCGCCTCAACACGTATCTGTGTGGCTGGCCCTGGGCACAGGCGCTGGGCAACCAGCTCCGTGGCCGTGATGCGGATCTCATCATCCTCAAGGATGTCT
>CAYRMM010000111.1:0-2769 GCA_964425425.1 uncultured Gammaproteobacteria bacterium
TTTGTTTATCTTATGATTAACTTAAGTTAATCATACTGGGCGCAAAAAAACAAGGGGCTCTCACCCCTTGCCTCACTACCAACTGAGCATGGCTCTATAATCCTTGAAGGTATTTTCTCATCTCCTCGCTCAAATCATCGCGGTGCAACGCAAAGTCAATGTTTGCCTTGAGCCAGCCAAGTTTTGAGCCGGTATCATAGTACTCCCCTTGCGCAACCTTAGCGCAGACCTTAGTGCCTTCATGACGAATTCTCTCGATCCCATCAACCAGCCAGAGCTCATTATCCTTCCCTAAATCTGTGGAAGCAAGCGCATCAAAAATATTAGGTGTCAAAATATACGCACCCAAGGTTCCGATACGTGATGGCGCCTTGTCCGGCCCCGGCTTCTCAACAATCCCCTTCACCTCGTAGACATCGTCTCCCAGCGCAACCCCATCAATCACCCCATATTTCTTCGTACCCTCATCATCAATTTCAATTGCCGTCATGACCGCGCACTGATGCTGTTCATACGTTTCGATGAGCTGCTTGAGACGCGGAGCACCCTGACGATTCACAAACAAATCATCGCCAAACAAAACCGCAAACGGCTCATCGCCGATAATATCGCGTGCATTGAGTACGGGCGTCCCATTGCCGTATGGTCCTTTTTGGCGAATATAGATGAAGTTTGCCATCTCACCAATACGGCGCACTTCGTCACGCTGTTCAATCTTATTATTGACCTCGAGCCAATTCTCAAGCTCTTGGTTAATGTCAAAATGATCTTCGATCGCGCGCTTAGACGCCCCGGTGACTAAAATAATATCTTCAATACCGGACGCAACCGCCTCTTCAACAATATACTGAATCACTGGCTTATCAATGACCGGTAGCATTTCTTTGGGCATCGCCTTTGTCGCCGGCAAAAACCGTGTTCCCGCTCCCGCAACGGGGATAACCGCTTTTCGAATACTTCCCATAAACGCATCATTTATTTGCAAAGCATGTGTAGTATAAACAGGAACCGTTGAATAGTAAATAGGCCCTCTTTTATTCCCCCTCCGCGCATATCCATGCTATACTATCAACATCATAATCTTCATCTTTTCTTTTTGCTCTATGCGTATTTCGTTTAAAAAAATAGGCCTCTTGGCGCTTGCCTCACTCTTCGTGCTCACCGCGCAAGCGTGCGATAATCAACAAGACCGCTTAGGAGCTCCCGCGCGCGTGACGCTTGAATGGTGGACGGTCTACAAAGACCCGACTGACCTGAATACCCTCATCGATGCGTATGAAGCACGCTTCCCACACATCAGCATCAATGTGCGCGTTTTGCGCTATGACGAATTTGAAAATACCCTTGTTAACGCGCTTGCCGAAGATCGCGGCCCTGATATTTTCACGATTCACAATACTGAGATCGGCAAGTACGCCACGAAGACGCAAGCCATGCCTGCTGTCACCAATATCGATGTCGCTGTGGAGCGTGGTGCCCTGCGCAAAGAAACCTTTACCGAAACGCGTCAGTACCCATCATTTAATGAGCGCTACTTACGCGCAACATTTTTAGATCAAGTGTTGCGTGATACCTATCGTAACAATGAGTTGCGCGGTTTGCCGCTCAGCGTTGATACCATGTCGCTTTTTTATAACAAGGCACTTTTAAACGCGGCAGGGATTCCTCTCCCCGCAACGAACTATACCGAATTACAAGAACATGTCCTGCGCCTCACCAAGCAAGATAGTGCCGGACGCATCACGCAGTCAGGTATTGCCATGGGCACGAGCTCAAATGTTGAACGCTTTAGCGATATCCTCAGCTTATTGATGATGCAAAATGGGACACAGATGACTGATGACGCCGGCAATGCCTTCTTTGATCAACTCCCTGAAGCGTTGCGCGGACGCACCACGCTTCCCGCTCAGGATGCTCTGGTGTTTTACACTGATTTTGCTAACCCAACCAAGCAGGTGTACAACTGGAACGAGCAGCAGCCAAACTCGCTTGAAGCCTTTATGAGCGGGAAAACCGCGTACTTCTTGGGGTATGCTTACCACATTCCACTCATCAAAGCACAGGCGCCAAAGCTTAACTTCGACGTTGCGCCTATGTTGCAAATCCAGGGTAATCCAACCATTAACTTTGCGAACTACTGGGTTGAAGTGGTCTCAAACAAGTCTGATCACCTTGATGAAGCATGGAACTTTCTGCAATTTGCCGCACAACCTGAAAATGTCACCAGCTATCTCACTGAAGCGCAGCTTCCGACTGCCGTGAAGTCCCTCATCACCCAACAATCAGAAGATCCAACAATTGGTGTCTTTGCCGATCAACTCCTCACCGCGCAATCATGGTATCATGGTACCAATCCGACTGTCGTGGAAGATGCGTTTGCGGATATGATTACGCAGCTGCGCGCCGGTGAACTACAAGTCAACCGTATTCTCACCACTGCCGCGCAAAAAATTAATCAAACTTTGAGATAGTCTATGAAACTTCTGGCACTCATTGCAACACAAGCCAACGCGCAAATTGCCGGCGACAAAGGACTTCTGACCGGTACGGAAAGTTGCGTAACAACTGGTGACTGTACGCTCTGCCATATTATTGTTGTCGTCAATAATGTGATTAAATTTATCCTGGGAGTGTCGGGTGGATTAACGCTGCTCGCCTTCTTCATTGCCGGTATTTATATCATGACGGCTCAGGGTGACAGCGCTAAAATTGGCAAAGGAATCACGGTTATCAAAACAGCAGCAGTTGGTCTTGCCTTTATCTTCTTCT
>CAYRMM010000112.1:0-2739 GCA_964425425.1 uncultured Gammaproteobacteria bacterium
GCGTCATCGCGCCGGCATTATCCGCATGCCACTCATGGAAACACGCTGGGGCTTTCATCGCTGGTATCTTGATCAGCTTTCTACAGAACTGCACCAACAAGCAACCGAGCTCATAGCGCGCCAAAACGAGCGTGTCAATGCACTGGAATGTTCGGCTGAAGATCGCCAATATTACATTCCTATGGGGTATAACGTGCCGGTTCGCATGAGTTTTGGCCACCCTGGTCTTCTCTACTTCGCCGAACTGCGCTCAGGGAAAACGGTACACGCCTCACTACGTCCCATCGCGCAAAAAATAGCAGCTGCCTTGCAAGAACTCGTCCCCGGCCTTGCCGTGTATGCGGATACTGATCTGGATGACTGGGATGTACGACGTGGTAATCAAACCATCCTTGACACAAGTACCGGAAAGGCTCTTTCTGATTAAACCGTCTTGCATAACGCCTCAAACATGATAAGCTATGAGCAGCCCTTGGGAGCAGGGGCTGCTTCTTCATCTCTATGGCAGTCTTAGCAAAACACGAGATTATCGAAAATATCAAAACAGGAGGACTTGTCTTTTCTCCTGAAGTTGATGCATTCCAACTCCAGCCCCATTCGATCGATTTACGCTTGGGATACACTTTTTATATTGGAAAAACCTGGGAAATCACCCAAAAAGGCCGCTCAACACTCAATGTTGATTATTTAAACAACCTCAATAACAAAAATTACTTTGAAATCGTCAATCTCATGCCTGGGCAGTATTTTGACGTCTTGCCCGGAGAATACGTCATCGCCACAACCCTTGAATCAATTCACATCAAAAACCTCAGCATCATGGGTATGCTTTTCCCTCGCTCAAGCTTTAACCGTCGCGGCTTGACCATTGATATTGCCGGAGTGATTGACTCGGGATATTTAGGCCACCTCATGATCCCGATGCGTAACAACACAAGCTACCAACCCGTTAAACTCTATCCAGGAGAACGTATCTGCCAAGTTACCTTCCAGGAACTCTCGTCAAAACTCTCGCCCGAAGACGCAGCCATCACGGCGCATCATCGTCAGCAGCTCAAATACTCGTCAACCACCTTCTCTGAACAGGAGAAGGCTGATGAACAAAAATATATTCTTGAGGGAAAAATTGACAAATTAAAGACTAATTATCGTATCTAAAAAGCCCTGTTTGGGGCTTTTTTTCTTCTCAAATGCATGCTATACTTGACCCATTAGTGTTAACCGACATGCCCCATGAATGGCCAATTTATCGTTCTGTATGGGATTAATAACTTGGGTAAATCGACGCAAGCACACATGCTCGTTGACGCGCTCAATGCCCGCGGCATAGCAGCCGAATATCTCAAATACCCTGTCTACGATCTCTCCCCTTCCGGTCCACTGATTAACGCCTACTTGCGTGAAGGTAACCCGTTTGGGCTCTCAGCACGCGAAGCGCAAATCCTGTACACACTCAATCGCACACAATACGAACCACTCCTTCACCAAAAACTTGCGGATGGCATCACCGTCATCGCAGAAGACTACATCGGTACCGGATTGGCATGGGGCGGCGGCGCCGGCGTCGATATGGATTTTTTGGCAACGATCAATAGTCACCTCCTTCCCGAAGATCGTGCCTTCCTCTTCGAGGGACAACGCTTCACCGAGGGCATCGAATCATCGCACAAACACGAGCAAGATGATGAACTCACTAGCAAGGTCAAAGACCTGCATCAGATGCTCGCACACAAACATGGTTGGACGCTGATCAATGCCAACCAAGACAAAGAGGTTATCCATCACGAACTCTTGCAGCATCTCGGCTATTAACCCTATTATTTATTTCATTGCACCTCTATGACAACAGCTACACTTCGCGGCGCTTGGCAACTCATCGTCGACGCCTGGACCCTCTATCGCGCGCATTTCAATGTCTTTGTGCAACCTATCGCGATTATTGCACTCCTTTCCGTTGCCGCACTCATCCCTGAATTTTACACCTTCCCATATGCGACCGCACTGTACATCATCTTGATTATCGCATTGATCTTGGTGAGCATTTGGATTTCAATTGTCTTCGCTCAGCTGGTCGACAAGCTTGATCACAAAGAAAAGGTAACGCTCGAAGCCGTCTACAAAGACGCATACAGCCGCTCTCCCAAGTTTCTCTGGACATCGGTTGTCGTGGGGCTTATCGTGTTTGGAGGATTTCTGCTCTTACTCATCCCTGGTATCATTTTCAGCGTCTGGTATGCGTTTGCTGCCCTCTTCATCGCCCTCGAAAAGCGCGAGATGACGGTCGGTCAGGTATTGAAAGAATCAAAACGCATCGTCTTGGGACGCTGGTGGGGTACGGTCTGGCGCTTAGTTGCTCCACAAATCTTCTTCTCGATCATCATGTATATCATTGCATTTGGCGTTGTGGGGATCGCCTCAGCGGGTCAGATTACGATCGCTGGATCAATGAATAACATCTGGATGAATGCATTAATTGCTCTTCTCTCAGCACTCTTTAACCCCCTCATGATCGCGACCAGCGTCTTCCTCTTCCGCGATTTGCAAAAAACAGCACGCTCATAATTTTACCTATCTGATTTTTCAGGAACGTATGAAAGAACTCGAAGCAGTGATTGGTTTGGAAGTACATGTCCAAGTCACCTCAACCGAATCAAAAATGTTTTGTTCGTGCAGCAACAAAGGCGACGAACTCCCTCCCAATACCACGGTGTGCCCCGTGTGTCTTGGGCATCCCGGAAC
>CAYRMM010000113.1:0-2691 GCA_964425425.1 uncultured Gammaproteobacteria bacterium
TCCACAATGCGTGGCGGTCTTGCGCACCATCTAATCGATACCACAATGACAAGGTTGAACCGTTCTGCGCGTCGTTATTCGGATTGTTCGTCGGCATGAAGTTGCCCGCATCGGTGTACATATAGTCATCACCGTTCACGTATAATGAACCGAGACGCACATTTTGTTCGTCTGTTGCCGTGCCATCAAAACGTCCGGGACGCCACTCAAGGTTGAAGGTTCCTCCCTGCACCGTTGTTGCCTTGATGTTACCACCCGAACCTTGTGACAAGGACGTACGATTCGGCCCGACATTGTATGACGTACGATTACGACCTTCATCAAAGGTCCAGCGACTAAACGCCTCTTGCGCAAACTGCAGCTCGTTTTCCAACCCGACCACGAACTGCTCGGCAAGCAAATCAAGGCGCGACTGCAACTCAAGCGCCGGATCAGGGTTTTGTGTCAACACCTCAAAGAGATCAGCCACGCCGGCTCTGTCAAAATACTCATCACCTGTCGCAATGCCACCGCTTGTGATAAGCTCATCGGTCGCATCGTCAGCACCAAATTGCGCCAACGAGAAGTGGAAAAGGAAGTTTGGTTCGCCAATACTCAACTCAGCAAGTTCCACTAATTCACGCACCTCTTCGATCATGGTCACAATTGCGGTGTCAGAACCGCCCGTTGCCGTAGTGAGCTCACGTACCGGCACCTCACAGTTACAGAGCGTTCGTGAGCCTGAAACATTTGCCGAAGTCGCCGAACTGAACTCTGCGGTCGTGCTCTGAGGTGCGTTATACAGATCAAAATCATTCCAGTCAGCAATCGCCTGCGTGACCTTGAAGCCAAAGCTACAAATTGTTGTAAACGCAGTCGGTACATATGGCCCCACAACCAGTTCACACGCCGTCTGCGCTGCATTTAATCGCGCATATAAACTGTCATCAGCAACGGCATACGAGCTTGGACCTAAAGTAAAGTCGAATATAGGTACATACGTCGTTGGATAACCTTCTGTTGCGCACTCATTTGTATTATCTGGATTACAATATACATACTTATTCGCCTCGCGTACTGGGCGCCTATTAATATCATTATTTTTTATTTTCTGTAATCCTGCGTAATTTTCCGTCAAATTAACACCAAATGACTTCACCGTGTTATTGGTGACTGCAACATTATTAATTCCTGAGCAAATTTCTTCACATGAGTTTTTGCTAATACATGCCGCACCATTATCGCACGGATTCTCTACCGTCGGATCGCACGACTCAAAGGTATCCTGACAAAATCCGGTGGCAGGGCTTGGATCGGTTGCGATGACACAGTTATCAAAGCGCAACTTACATGACTGAGGATCACAATGCACATTACCTGCGTTATACGGTGCTAATGATTGCGCTGCCGCGTTGAGCACACATGCTTTGTTTTGCACCACCTCAATACCGGCATTAAATTCACACTGTTCGTCCCCTTGGATAATACCATCACCACACGTAACGTTACTCACGCAGCGCAAGCCCAAAAATTGCGTCGGTGTGACAACATCAACTGTTTTTTTCTTGAAGTCAACAGCATAGTATCCTTCATACCCAAGCTGCCATCCCTGCGGACATGTCCCATCACTTGGCGCTTGCGTTTGCCCCGTTGACGAGTAGCAGAGCTGATCACCATATGGCGTGCTGGTCCAGTATAAGTACCGATCATCAAATTTTTCTAAACACTGATCACGACCTGCCAGCCCTGAGGTGCTGCGCCCCCCGTTAAGCGAACAGAAGCGGACAACATCATTATCGGTATACGTTGAATTTTGTCCTCCCTCAAGATACGGCCATCCATTATCTCCCACATTACCGGTTGCCAACGTAAAGAGCTGCTTCACGGTTGGCACTTCAAATCCCTTACCACATTTTGCGTTAAAATACGTCACGAGACCGGCATTACTCTCCGGACTTCCTGATGGCGAGGTGCGGTCAGTCACATCAAATTCAAGGCCAGTACATTCATCACGAAGCACTTTGGTTTGATTTGAACCGGCACCGGTCACCTTGGTTACCAAAATTGGACAGTTGAGCGTACTCTCTCCGTATGGAATACCATTGGGATCAAAGTGATAGCTCAGGTAGTTGTCCGTTGATGGACGACAGATGCTTGATTGTGGATCGCAGACTGAACCATCCGGACATGAAATTTCCGGTTTACTTGGATCACACCCTGCCTCGCCCAACTTCGGCGCGCAGCGTCCCGCGACACAGTTATTTGATTCACACTGGCTATTTGCCTGACATGACGCACCCGCTTTGAGCGCAGAACAGTCAAACGTACAGAAGTTCCGATTTGGGTCTGTCGGGTCTGACGCGTCACATAATTCAGCGCGTACTTGACCCGCAATATCAACGCGCACACTCTTCAGCCCATCCCCACAGAACGGGAACGAACAGTAACGCGAACACACCTGGCCATTCACCAGTTGTCCCGTTCCATTCGCCGCCCCTAAATCGCACGCTTCACCAAATTGTGGCTGGAGGATGCCGTCGCCACATGAACCACCCGTCAGCTGACATTGGCGGTTATTCACTGTGGTACACGCATACTGCAAACGATAATCGGAGTCAATCGTCACGTTATCAACAAAGTAATTTGCTTGCTGCGTCACCGCATCACCGTCAACCGCGCCCGAAGCAACCAACGCCACCGCAGCAATCGTCG
>CAYRMM010000114.1:0-2567 GCA_964425425.1 uncultured Gammaproteobacteria bacterium
TAAAACATCATCAGTAATCTCTTTTGCCTTCATCTCAGGCTTTTCATCGTAGGACTTTACCTTCGGTGACGGAATGACCTTACGCGTCTCACCAGCAAACGGCTCTTCCACACCACCGTTCAAGAAAAAAGTCACATGCGCGTATTTTTCGGTCTCAGCAATATGATACTGCGTTAACCCGGCATCAGCAATCACCTTCGCTAATGGTTGCGTAATCACAATCGGCGGATACACAAGCTCAACCGGAACATCTTTTTCATACTCAACCATCGTCGCAAAGAAAAGGTTGTCAAACTCTTCTTTTCCTTCAATTTTATCAAATCCGGGTACGGCAAACGCCTTGGTGAGTTGACGCGCGCGATCAGAGCGGAAATTATAAAAGACCAACGCATCACCATCGCGCACGGTACCAATCGGCTTTCCGTTCTTAACAAACACCGTCGGTGGCATCTGCTCATCAAACACTTCTTGCTCGTACTTATCTTCAATATATACAACCGGATCAACATCCGTAACCTGGGGGGCAGTTCCATGCACAATCGCCTGATACGCAGCTGATGTTCGATCCCATCGATTATCACGATCCATAGCGTAAAATCGCCCCGCAAGCGAACAAATATGTAATGTAATCTTCAGCTCCTCAGCCCGATCAATGACATCTTGCACAAATACTTTACCGGAATTATAAACGGCATCACGACCATCCAAAAACACGTGCAAATAGACGTCTTTAATTTTAACACGACGACAAAATTCTAAGAGCGCGAATAAATGATCAATGTGGCCATGCACACCACCATTGGAAACAATCCCCATGAGGTGGAACTTCCCCTTAGTCTTCTTAACGTGCGCGGCTGCCTTGAGCAATGTTTCATTGTCGTAGAATGACTCATCAGTAATCGCCTTGTTGATGCGCGGTAAGTTTTGATAAAACACAAGACCCGCGCCAATATTTAAATGGCCAACTTCCGAGTTTCCCATCTCCCCCCAACGCAACCCAACCGCATCACCATATGACACGACCGCCGTTGTGGGATATTGGGTAATCAAACGATCCATTACCGGCGTCTGAGCGCGCGCAATGGCGTTTCCCGGAGACTCTGGGGCAATACCCCATCCGTCAATAATAATCATGACGGCGGGACGATACTTAGCGTGAACTTTTTTTTCTGCCATGGTGTTGTCGTTTCAGTAATGACTGTGCCGTCATTTCTCGAGGTTTCTGTAAATCACAATAATCAAGCACTGTGGGGACAATATTCGCAAGCTTGCCGCGAGTTTTCAATGTGATGCGCGGTGCGCCACGCTTGGTGTCGGCAATAATCAACGGCACTGGATTAAAGTTGTGTTGCGTATCAGCGCCATCACTCCCCAACATTTCTTCAACATTACCATGATCCGCCGTCACTACCAAAATGCCTTTACGCTTAACCACCTCATCATACACTTTTTTGAGCTCACGATCAACGACCTCAACAGCTCGGATGGTCGCCTTCAAATCTCCGGTATGCGCCACCATATCAGGGTTAGCGAAATTCGCTGCAATAAAATCAAACGCTCCGTTCTTTAAATTTTTGACGATAGCCTGGGCAATTTTCACCGCCTCCATCTGCGGCTTGAGCGCGAAACTCTTTTTGCGCGACGAACGAAAGCGAAGCCGCTTTTCGCCGCATCGGGTGTGCGCTACACCGCCATTCAAAAAGTATGTGATATGCGCATATTTTTCAGACTCAGCAATATAGAGTTGTCGATAACCATGATCAGCAAGCGCGCATGGCAGCGTATTCTCCAAAACTTCCGAAGGAAAGGCAACGTGCACATGATCCAACTCTTCCGCAAAATCAGTGAACGTAATCGTAAACAATTCTTTAAACTTCTTGTTTCGTGTAAATGCATTTTTCTCAACTTTCTCGAAATCTTTTTCGACAAAAGGCTTGATTAGCTGACGCGCGCGTTCTGAGCGACAGTTAAAAAAGATTACCACATCACCATCCTTGACGAATGCGGGGGGTTTCTTTTTATTATCAATACGCGTCGGCACGATAAACTCATCGCTCGCGCCAAGTTCATAATTTCGGGTGAACGCATCATATGGATCGTTCACAACGACATCAGCCTTTCCCTCCGTGATGAGTTCATATGCCTGCTTGGTTCGCTCCCAGTTACGCCCGCGATCCATTCCGTAAAATCGGCCCACGAGCGTACTCACCGTCTCACCGTTATGACAAGTTCTCAATAATTTCTCCATCTGCTTAACACCTTCATACATACCGCTATCACGGCCATCGGAAAAAAGATGGAGATACACCGGCGATACTTTGTGCTGTCGGTAAAAGTCAAGCAGTGCATACAAATGCGTCGGATAGGTATGCGAGGACTGCTCCCCCGTCAATAACCCGACAACATGGATACGCGCTTGTTTGTTTTTCTCAAGATAGTGCAACGACTCAATGAGCGCCGGATTCTTAAAAAAAAGCCCTCGCTTAATCTGATCATTAATTGCCAGTAAGTCCTGGAGCACAACGCGCCCCGCTCCAATATTCATATGCCCTGCCTCTGAGTTCCCC
>CAYRMM010000115.1:0-2479 GCA_964425425.1 uncultured Gammaproteobacteria bacterium
CATGTGACGCGGAACAGACGCGTAAACATAAATCAACCCGTCAAGCAAAACGATCTCAAAGCTATAATAATCGGTACGCCCAAATAACTTTGCTCCAAGCCCTTTTTGGGCAATTAAGCTTGAGATGCTGTTCATAAATGACTCACCGACCGCGAGGCGCTCGGCTAAATCTTGTTGCGAACGAGGATCACCCACTTGCTCATCTTCAGTGCGATACTTGGGTACTTGTACCCGCACAATCACTAAGTCGAGATTCTTCCTAATTGAACGGCGGATGAGTTTCATGATGATGCTTAATGCAAAAATACCTGCAACCAGCGCAATAATGCCGCCGAGCGCAAAATATAGGTAGACCTCAATCCCCGTTAATCCAAATCGTTGCAGTTGTAACATCAATTGATTCATGCGCGATCGTTATCTTCTCTCAACCCCAGTAACTCATCAGCTTTGATTTTTGCCTCCTGCTCCAAGAAGTATGTATTCACTCCCGGGATCAGTTGAAGCCACTTGGTCAAAAGCTTGATGATTTTTTTGATTTTAACACGCGACGCCTGAAGGAGCTTATGAAGAGCGCTTGCCGTCTTCTCACCTTCTTCTCGAAAGCGCTCTTGTTGCTTGGGCGTCATGCGTGCATACTCGTCTTCTAATCCGCGTGCCATAATTGCTTCAATACGCACGATCTCAGGATCTTTGGCAGCAATCGGCGCGGCGACCGTTCCGGTCTGCTGTGGCTGTTGCTCCTGTGCCGGCACAGCGGGTTGCTGCTCTTGTTGCTGCTCAACCTGACCAGCCCGCTCTGACTGCTGTTCGATAGCTGATTCTGTGGTTTGCAATGCCTCTTTAATCGCCTCAGCAGCAACCGCCTCTTTGCGCTCAGGCGTCAACTCGGACGCTTCACGATCAACACCCCTCTCGCGACGCTGCGCGGGAGGTGTTGGCAAACCGAGTGCCTCATAATTTGGCTGTTGATTATTGTCTGATGGTTGAGCCATAGTTGTGTGTATAAATTATACCACATTTCCTGCAATCTCGCTGTGAATATGTTATACTATGACTATATCAATTTCCTCAGGGGGAGTTATGGGAAAAATTACCAAAGTCAGCTCGAAAAAATTAACCTGGATCGACATCAATCATCCGTCGCGTAAAGACCTGGAGTTCTTAGCGACCAAGTTTAAAGTTGAGCGGGAACACATCAACGCTGCCTTGCCCTCACAACACGCACAGCGACCTAATGTTGAACTCACCAACAACTATACGTTTTTAGTTGCGCTGTTCCCTATCTACAATCACGAGACACGCGCAATCGAACCCGCTGAGGTTGATGTTTTTATTACGAACGATCATTTAGTTACTATCCACGATCAGCGCATCAAGATGCTCAATCGCTTCTACTCGTCAATTCATTCTGATGAAGGGCAGGCCGCACTTGATCTGGCAAAAAAGCCTTCGTTTTTGTTTTACGAATTACTCGACTATCTCTATCATGACCTCTTCCCCAAGCTTGATAATATTCATCGCGACATTAAGCGCATCCAGGCGCGCATTTTTGTCGGCAATGAGAAAGAGTTGATTAAAGAAATTTTAATCGTCAAAAGTAATATCTTGAGCTTCAAGCGCATCATGCAGGCACACCGCAGCATGATCAAAAAAATGCTCAAAATTGAACATCGTGTTTTGGGTAACAGCAAAGAACTTCAATTTCACTTCAATGAATTACTCGAACACGTGAAAGACGTCTGGTCAGTTTTGGATACCTACATGGAATCAGTTGAATCACTTGAAAACACCAGTAACGCGATTATCGATCAGCGCATGAATCGTATCGTGACAACACTGACGATTGTGACCGTACTTCTCTTCCCCTTCAGTTTACTCGGGGGTATCTTTGGTATGAATGCTTTGAATATGCCCATCATTGGCGACCCGTATGATTTCTGGATTCTCCTCTCGCTCATGGCAGGCCTCAGCTTTATCATGTTCATCATTTTCAAAAAGAAACGTCTGATGTAATCATCATGGCAACCTTGTCACTCCAACTTCCTCGCAAAGAACACTGGCCTCATGAAAGCGCCGGTGCGCTCATGACCACCAAAGTGCCGGTGGTCCTTTCGTCTCACACAATTGGCGAGGCACACGCCTTGTTTACCAAGCAGGTCACAGAATACAACACCATCAACTACCTCTATGTCGTCAATGACCAATTGCAACTCCAAGGGGTCATCTCGATCAAAGAGTTGTTTCGACAACCGGAAACAACCCTAATCTCAACACTTCTTAAAAAGACCATCGTCAAAGTAACCCCTACCACCCCTGCCCCTATTGCCGCACATCGCGCAATCTTTCACAACATCAAGGCGATTCCCGTCACGACACGAACCAAAGAATTACTCGGCGTCGTTCCTGCTGACGTCATTCATCGTATTCTCAAAAAAGAACTAGAAGGCATGATAGCTCATTTTGCCGGTATCAGTCATGA
>CAYRMM010000116.1:0-2433 GCA_964425425.1 uncultured Gammaproteobacteria bacterium
CCCGCGCATCAAAAGGAACTCATGTGGGTTCCTTTTGTGTTTCTCCAAGCGACCACAGCAGGCAAAGCTGTTTGCCTGCGTCGGGAATCGAAGGCCGGAGCGTTGCTTCGAGCGCATTTCTGGCGCGAGGAGCCGAGAGGCCAGGCTCGAGACGAGGCAGCGGAAGATGCCGAAAGTCGAGAGGATTCCCGCCTGCCCGTCCGTAGCTTGTTAGAGCGAAGGCGGGTTGGTCGCCCCGCGCATCAAAAGGAACTCATGTGGGTTCCTTTTGTGTTTCTCCAAGCGACCAAAGCAGGCAAACAAAAAAGGCAGCCCGTCGGGTCTGCCGTGATGAAGGTGCGTGATGGAGTATCTGGCGACTAGTCGATGTAGCGCCGATTGAAGTTCTTGGGATTTGCCGGCACGGTGTTGCTCAGCAGATCGATGGGCGGCTCATGGGCAAAAAGGATCTTGCCCTGATCGTCCATGGGAAGTTTGCTGACGGGAATTTCCATCAGCTCGCCATCTTTGATGGAGGCATTGTGGTCGGTTTTGATGATGACCACGGCCTCACCATTGAGGCCCTTGATGCCTTGTACGATACCATGAACCTCTCGGTATCGATAGCGGTGTTTGATGGGGCTGGTGGATCGGCCGACCGTCGTGGAACCCACGATGGCGCTGACGAACTTCCCGATCAGATACCCATACTCCTCCGTCGTGCTCACGAATCCCTCCTCTCATGTTGCGTATCCGTAAGCGTGAGCAACGTACCACGTTAGGCATGATACGTCAAGGATTTCAGGAGCGTGCAGAAGGTGCTATACTATGCGTATGCAACGATATACAGCACGAGTTATCGGCCTGATATTCCTTGGTGGTAGTGCGTTTTTTGTCGCGACATTTTTTTTCATCGCGGTAGCGAGCATGTATGAGCGGTATATGATTGCACTGAGCGTCACCACCTTTGGACTTTATGGATTTGATAAGGTGCAGGCATCTCGCGGGGCGGATCGTATTCCTAATATCGTCATGCATGTGGCAGCGCTTGCGGGTGGCGTGCTCGGCGCGTGGCTGGGGATGTTCATTTTTCGACATAAGACACGCAAGTTGGGGTATGTCCTTGTGCTGTGTGCGGCAACTGCGCTACATCTTGGCATTGCCTCACTACAGTATCCGCAACTTCGCAACCCTTTTATACAACTACTCTCATTATGAAACATCCAATTCGTGTTGTAGCGATCAAAGCATCACCCGAAGCAATCAGCAATTCAGATACCATGCTGGAAGCTTTTTTGGATGGTATGCGGTTATACGACGAGATCGTTATTACCAAGGTTGATATTAATGAGATTCCGATGAGTCATTATGCGTACGCAGTGAAGCGACCACCTGCGCATGAGACGGAATTTATTGCGCTTGTTGAGAAATTACAGCAGTCGCACGGACTCGTTATCGCGACGCCGACCTATAATTTCAATGTGCCAAGCAACCTCAAGAACTTCATTGATCGTATCAGCTATGTCGCACTTGATTATAAAAATTTAAATATCGTTCGCCAACCAACCGGGCAATTAAAATATCTGAAACCATTCTTTATCGTTTCAGGTGGATCACCTGCAGTTATCGAAAAACTTTTATTCTTCCTCTTCCCTATCTTTTGGCTCCGCATTATCTTCATCTATTTTGGAGCGCCGTTGGGCGGCGGTGTGTATGGCGGAAACCTGTCTTTTACCAAACCAGCGCGTAACCGTAATCTTTTGCTGACGTACTGTCGGTATCGTGGACAACGCTATGCTCGGAAATTGATTCGCGCCGTACGGTAGTAGGCTTTTCTCATTGGGTTGATCGTGCTAGAATTGCAGCATTATGAAAGCACTCGAGATTCAAAATCTGGTTAAAACATACAAGGGCGGCGTACAGGCGCTTAAGGGAGTTTCCTATGACATTGAGCAGGGAGACTTTTTTGCGTTGCTGGGGCCCAATGGGGCAGGTAAATCAACGACGATTAATATTATTGCGCACTTGGTCAATAAGACAGCAGGGACGGTGCGTGTTTTTGGGTATGATGTTGATACGCATGCAAGTGAGGCAAAAAAAATGATTGGCCTGGTGCCCCAAGAATTTAACTGTAATATTTTTGAGACGGTACTCAATATCGTCGTGCAGCAAGCCGGGTACTATGGTATTCCGCGTCGAATTGCTTTGGAGCGCGCTGAATACTATTTGAAAAAACTTGGACTTTGGGAGAAGCGCGACGCGAAGTCAATGACCTTATCGGGCGGCATGAAGCGCAAGCTCATGATCGTGCGTGCGTTATTGCACGAACCTAAACTTTTGATTTTAGATGAGCCAACTGCAGGTGTTGATGTAGAGACGCGTCGAGAGATGTGGGAGTTTATTAAAGAGTTAAATCGTCAAGGGACGACAATTATTTTGACAACGCACTATCTC
>CAYRMM010000117.1:0-2385 GCA_964425425.1 uncultured Gammaproteobacteria bacterium
CGGGGGCTGGACTCGAACCAGCGACCTCCAGGTTATGGGCCTGGCGAGCTGCCACTGCTCCACCCCGCGTCAATAAAAAAAATGTTACGAAAGTAACGCTATGGTAACATTTTCCACGCAACACGTCAAGATTTCCTATCAAATGTTTTCACCAAATCAGTTGGCGCCTGCAATCGACCCTTCAACTCTTCTTTGAGCTTGAGGATTTCCTGCTCCTGCTGCTCAGTAGAAAATTCGGCTGCATACATCCTCATAAGGTCAGTCGCCACCTCTTCAAACGCTTTCCTCATCTGGGGATCAGCCTTTGACTCTTGCTTCATCAAGTGCAGAATAAAAATCTTAATAAGTTTCGTCAAAGGTTCTTTGGAGTGGTTGCGCTCAAAATCAGCAAATTTCTTTTGCAGATCCGCAACATATTGGGCAACCTGCGCATCCTCCTCAGCCTTACGACGCTGCAGTTCGCCATTCGCATCAATGACCTCAGCTTGTTGATCGTTAAAAAGCCCTTCTGTTGGCCGAGATGTCTTTTTTTCTCCGGTGCTAAATTTTGCCTCAGGAGCCAAAACCTGCAAGATGGCATCAAGCTCCGCCATAACTGCCGGCACCGCCGCCTCGCTGACTTCATTGCGCACACGCTCATTAAAGCGCTCACGAATCATGGGGAAATACTGATAATACTGCGCTTTGACAAACTCTGCGTATTCAGGAGAATCAACGGAAAGCAGCTGATCCTCAAGATGCTTATTGAAATTCAAAAAAATTGTCATGTACCGCTCCAGCTGCTTTGACAAGCCCTTACGTTCCTTAGCTTGATAGCGATCATACAATGCATCAGCGATCATCAGCGCAGCTTCTTGAGGCTGAGCATTGGTAATATTGCGTAACCCCTTTTCAGTCTGACCAGCCGGCAACTCTTCTAAACCGAGTTGCAAATTTAATTGAGAAAAGAAAAATGCACGATCCGCTGGATCTATTTTTGCTCCACGAAAAGATTGATATAACTTAATTGCGTTCTTTAAAACCGTATCCCGCCTACTAGGCAATTGTGCGAATAATTCTGATAATTTTTTACCTTCTGTTGGGATATCCTTCTTTTGAGCAAGAGTTATGACAAACTTTTCGAAGGCGTTCACCGCATCCGGAATATCTTTTTGTAATAACTCATTTCGTGTATATGGCATAACTGTATTATAAGAGGTTATCGGACTCTCATCAAGCATCTTGACAATTTGAGCAATGTGCGGTACGGTGAAGCATCAACCCCCGGAGGTATCACATGACGACGAACAACGACATACCCACCGGACTAACGCCCTTTCTTTTTTCTTGCCCTTTCCCCGATCACGTCGACCTCGCCAGCATCATACGGCGTAACTGGCTCGAAGCTGACATCGTGCAGCTGATGGAAAGCGCGGGAAACGAACTGTTGCGATTCCGGCCCTTCGCTGAACTGCTCAACAACATGCTTGTCTTTTACGACAAGAGTCTTGGCATTACGATCGGTATTACCCGCCGTGATGACTGGATGGTCGACGCCGATGAATTCCTCAAGGAGCTCGACGCACTCAACCGTGTCGAGCAGGCGACCAACGAACAAAACCCCGTGCAACCTAGCGATCTGATCGCCGCGTTTCACAAGGTGATGTCCGACTTCGGCTCGCCGTCGGCAACGACGCTGCTTGAGCAGATCTGCTCGGACAAACGGCTCTTCCAATTCGCCCGTAGCTTCTTCTCGATTGCCCGACACTTCCGGCACTCCAAAGAAGCATCCGTGGCTGAAATGGAAGCCTTGCTTAACGAAGAAAACGAAGAAGTGTAATCACTTCGCCACACCATCATCGACCACACATGGCCACCCCCGCGGGAGGCCATTTTTTATGCGCGCAAAAATTTCTCAATCAAATCGGCATACCGCTTGGCCGCCTGCGGATCAATCATCTGCCCGATGTTACGTTGCAATGTTGTACGCTGCCCCGCATTATCAACCACCTCACGAATCACCTGAGCAAATCGATCACCCGTTACTATTGTTTGATCAAGCATGACAATCGCATTATATTTGGCAAAATACTGGGCGTTTGCTTCTTGATGACTATCAGGAATCGGGATGACAATACTTGCCTTGCGTAATAATGAAAGCTCCGTCAGCGACGAGATACCCGCGCGCGACACCACGACATCAGCACGTTTTAACAAAGCACACATTCCCTCCTGTACAAATTCGCGAGGAATATAGCGTTGCCGAATACGAAATTGCTCTTCACGCGTATAGTAATCCTGTAGCAGGTGGTCAATCGACTTTCCTATGCCCGTCAAATGCACGACCTGCATCGTCTTCGTGAGCTCGCCAAGCGCCTCCAACGTTAATTGATTAAGCGCGGCAGC
>CAYRMM010000118.1:0-2317 GCA_964425425.1 uncultured Gammaproteobacteria bacterium
CCCTGTGAGGGGGCAGGTTTTTGCTTTGTCATACGCCTCTGTTATCCACAACAGACACGTACGTCTGCTATAAAAATGGGTTTCAATTTACTATACTTACCCCATAATTCTTTACCTCTTTGACATGGAGCATATTTGGGGGCAGCTCGTGAGCATCGATCTCCACGACTGCAATCATGATCGCCTACGCGATCAAGCGTTCGCTGCGTCATTTTTGGCGCGTTTAGTCCATGAAATCGACATGGTCCCCCATGGCGAACCCATCGTTGACCGATTTGGTGACGATGAACTGGAAGGTGTCTCGGGAATTCAATTTCTCAAAACATCATCCATCACCATTCATTTTGATGAAGTGCGTAATCGAGCGTTTATCGACGTCTTTAGTTGCAAACCGTTCGACGCCCAAAAAGCTATTGATTTCTCAACACGTGAGCTTGGCGGAACACTCCATCAACAAGCAACAATGATGCGCTCTTAAACTTGACAAACACCGGGTGAATTGCTATACTGCACTCATCCTATAAAGCCCCGCGAGGGGTTTTTAAAATACATTAATTACTAAGCTTTTCTATGAACAAGCTGGTGAAGTATCTCAAAGAAGCACGTGAAGAGTTTCATAAAGTGACCTGGCCCACACGCAGCCAAACGATCCGCTACTCGCTCTTGGTGGTAGGAATCTCGCTCTTCTTGGCAATCTTTATCGGACTCGTCGACTACGTCCTCAACCTGGGTGTCGAGCAGGCAATTGACGCGACGACACAGCCACAAGCAATCGAAGCACTTCCTGATTTTGATCTGGAATCATCGGGCATTGAAGTTACGACTGAACCGGTCAGCGACGAGGCAGCCGCTGAATAATCGTATCAATCCTCTCTATCATTAACCACTCGTCCTATGGCAAAACAAGTCTCACGCGGTAAACAATGGTACGTCATCCACACGTACTCAGGATACGAAGACCAAGTTCGCGACGCGCTCTTGCAGCGTATTCAGACCACCAACATGGGAGACAAGATCTTTGATGTCGTCGTCCCGACCGAAAAGAAAGTGAAGGTCAAAAACGGTAAGCGCAAAACCTTTGTCGAAAAAGTGTTTCCCGGCTATGTCCTTGTACACATGATCGTGACCGATGACTCATGGTATGTCGTGCGCAACACGCCAAACGTGACCGGATTTTTGGGATCAGGAACAACCCCAGTTCCTATGTCACAACAGGAAGTTGACCGCATGTTCGCCAAGATGAAAGAAGAAGAACCAAAGACTGAAGTTGATATTGAGATTGGTACTCCTGTTATCATCGTCGACGGTCCATTCAAAAACTTCGAAGGTAAGGTCATCGACGTTGACGCAAGCAAAGGCAAAATCAAGGTACTCACCTCAATGTTTGGCCGTGAAACACCGGTAGAAATTGACTTTTTGCAAGTCAAAAAGGTCTAAATCTTGACGATATCGCAAAAAATCGCTACACTCACAGCACTGTTACGCAATTTGCTTCATGGCACGTGAGTGCTTCTACTCACTTCAATTACATCTATGGCTAAGAAAATCAAAGTAAAATTTAAAGTACTGGCGCGCGGTGGTCAGGCTAATCCAGCTCCTCCACTTGGACCAACGTTGGGACAGCATGGCGTGAACATCAACGAGTTCACCACACGCTTCAACGAAGAAACCAAGGATCGCATGGGAGAACTTGTCCCAACCGTCGTAACCTTGTATGACGATAAGTCATTTGACCTCGCCTACAAGACCGCACCAGCATCAGAACTGATCAAACAAGAGCTCAAGCTCAAGAAAGGTGCTGACAAACCGGGTACTGAAGTTATTGGAAAAATCACACAGGCACAATTGGCAACAATTGCAGAGAAAAAAATGCCTGACCTCAATGCAAATGACATCGAAGCTGCAAAACGCATTATCGCGGGAACAGCTCGTCAAATGGGATTGACGATCGAAGACTAATCACTTCCACAAAACCCTCGCAGACGCGAGGGTTTTGTCTTTCCTCTTCCCTTTACCAGCGCCATCCTGCTATACTCAGCATAACAGACACGCTAACCAAATTGCCTATGTTTATCTTAGCAGCTGTTCTTTTGACCTTGTGTTTAATAATTTTATTCTTTTTCCTTATGGCAACGAATCATGCCCAAGCATCACCAAAAGACTTCTTTTTACACCTTTTGGCGATCGTTACGCTGTATATCACAGCATTTTCATTTGGCACGCTCGTCTTCCAGCTGATTAACTTTAACTTTCCTGACGAACTCTACTACTTCTCAGCAGACGGGTTTATCACCGCGACCCGCTATGCCATCTCATC
>CAYRMM010000119.1:0-2218 GCA_964425425.1 uncultured Gammaproteobacteria bacterium
CAAAGTACCACCACCTCTCACGCAACGGCATAATCAAGGCAATGAAAACCGCCGCTACAAAATAGACGTCAACAAAACGAAGGTACGGCAAGGCATGCATATACGACGCTTCAAAGCTTGCTATAATAAGTCCCAGTATTGTCAGTACAATATGCTTACTCATGATTGCTACGGGTCACGATGCTAACGGTGCGGATCGCAGTAAGGTCAACAAACGGCAATAATGTTGCCTGCTTGAAAAGTTCATTGTCACTACTGATAATACGGTTAATCGTACCAATCAATAACCCTTGAGGAATGCCGTCTTCAAGGCCTGACGTTACAATCACATCCCCCTGCTCAAGTTGCGTATTTTGCGGAATTAAATCAATGACAACGCTGAGCCCAAATTGCCCCTCGGTAACGCCGATTGGCTGCGTACTACCACTTAAGGTCGCGGTAAAATGAAGTTGCGGATCAGTCAGCAAAAGAACCGTTGCTTGAGAAGAAGCTACCTCAATGACTTTACCGACAACATGCCCCTCACCAACAATGACCGCATCACCAACACGAGCACCATGACGCTCTCCACGATTCACGATTAACGCATTATCCAAATCTGTATCAAGCGCAATGACATCACTAATAACCGCCTCATAGCGCTCATCCAACTCATATGCTAACGCTTCCCGCAATAATTGATTTTCTTCTCGCAGATATGTCAGCTGTGACACCTGAAAGGTGAGGTCCGCGATCTGCTGCTGTAGGTCAAGAACACGCTCACTTTCTGGCGAATGCTGTAATGTTTGCGCCTGCTGAAAAATACGCGCCTGCATGTCATGATAGATCGAGAGCATGCGATATCCGACGTCAAAACGCACAAGCACATACAAAATCGGTATCACCACCACCAGCAGGATACCGAGAGAACGCCATCGTTGAGAAGTTCTTTGTAATCGCATGAAGTTTCTTACCCTTCATCTTGCGTTGAAGGCACTGTTACATTTTTCAATAAATCAATATCGTCAAGCACGTACCCCGTCCCGCGCGCTACTGCCGTTAACGGATCATCGGCAACGTGCACCGGGATTTTGGTTGCCTTAGAAATCGCCCGATCCAATCCTTTGAGCAGCGCACCTCCACCGGTCAATACAATGCCGCGTTCGTAAATATCCGCAACCAATTCCGGCGGCGTAATTTCAAGCGTTGCCTTGATGTTGTTAATCACGATTTGGATCGATTTGGTGAGTGCTTCACGAATCTGCTCATCATTCACGATAATTTCCTTAGGCAAACCGGTGACTAAATCACGTCCACGCATTTGCGTCTCAAGTGGCTCGTCAAGGACATCTGCTGAGCCAATTTTGATTTTAATTTCCTCGGCAACTTTTTCACCGAGCACCATGTTAAACTTTTGGCGCGCGTATGAGGCAATGTTTTTGTTAAACTCATCTCCGGCAATTTTAATGGTTTTCCAAGTGACAACACCTCCCAATGAAATAACCGAGATTTCTGTCGTACCGCCACCAATATCAACAACCATATTCCCCACCGCCTCACTGATCGGCAGGCGGCATCCAATTGCAGCGGCAACTGACTCCTCAATCAGAAAAACTTCCTTTGCCCCTGCGTTGAGTGCTGCGTCTTCGACGGCCTTTTTTTCTACTTCAGTGATATCTAAAGGAATGCCCACCACAACACGTGGGCGTCCCCAATAGCGCGCGCCTTCATACGCCATTGCCTTATCCAAAAAGTACTTGAGCATTTTTTCGGTGACTTCAAAGTCAGAAATGACACCATCGACAAGTGGCTTAATCGCGACAATATGCGACGGCGTCTTCCCCACCATCTTACGCGCCTCATGACCGACAGCCAAAATCTGGCCGGTGCGTTCATTAATCGCAACGACTGATGGTTCATTGATAATCAACCCCTTATCTTTGGTGTACACCAACGTGTTCGCGGTCCCCAGATCGATACCAATTTCCTTATTGAGATTTTTGAAAAATTTACTGAACATACATCTTCACTAATCCGGCATGATCATTAAGTGCGTGTGTGGCAACGTCTGATGCAGCACGACGCTTCACCTCAAAAACTCCCTGTTCAAGCGACTTATTACCCAAGGCGATACGAAGCGGCATACCGAGCAAATCAGCATCATTGAGCTTGGTCCCCGGCGTCTCATCACGATCATCGTAGAGCACTTCAATACCTTCTGCTGTCAAAGTTTTGTACA
>CAYRMM010000120.1:0-2197 GCA_964425425.1 uncultured Gammaproteobacteria bacterium
AAAGTTTTGAGTGCCCAGGGTTTCGATGAGCGATTGAACGCCGTTATTACCGGCTGCTTGTGAGTTTTTGGAAATACGGAATGTGCCGATCGAGAGGTCGATGTCGTCATGTACAACGATGAGGTCGTCAGCCGTGAGATCGTAATAACGCATGACCGCTGCCGTGACAGGGCCGGTATTGTTATAGTAGTTGAGCGGTTTCACGAGGATAATTTTTTCTTGCGCGATCATACCTTCAGCGATGGATGCTTTGAGCTGAGTATTTTCACGAAACGAAGTGAAGTTGCCATCAAATGCTTGCACAAAAGCGTCTAATGCCATCCATCCGGCATTATGTCGCGTTTTTGCATATTCTTTTCCCGGGTTACCGGGTGCTACGAAGATTTTCATGTGAGTGATTGAGGAGTTACAATGGCGATTGCCTGGGGGACAACCGTGATGTCAAAATAGGGAAGTTCGACAAACTCGCCGTCAATCTGTTTGGGGACGCGCTTTGAGAGCGGTAGGACGTAGATAGCGTTAGTTTCAAAGTGCAGATAGCGGTGTTCTTTGGAGTGCTGACCCATGAGGATGCGCAGCAGGGTTATGATGGCATCACGAGCATTCAGTGGTTTGAAGATGGCGACGTTAAGTTTGCCGTCGTTGATCTTGGCGTCAGGGCTCACGACAAAGTTAAAGAAATTTTTAACATTGCTGATAAAGATTGATTGTGCTTTGAAGACCCCCTCAACTTCTGCTGATTTCACAAAGACTTTGTTGACTTTAATGTTGAGGAACGATTTGAGTACGCCTTCGCCATATGCCAGTACGCCAAAGAAGCGTTTCATTTTTTTTGACGTATTGCGGATGATGTTGGCATCAAAGCCCATGCCCGCAGCCAGTAAGAAGTATTCACGGCGGTTGATGAGCCCCGCGTCAATTGGCGTTGCCTGCCCTTGGAGTGCTATTTTGAGTGCTTTATGTGTGTTGAGCGGGATGCCCAGTGATTGAGCGACGATATTACCTGAGCCGCGCGGGATGATAGCAAGGGGCGTGGAACTGTTACTCTTGATAATCCAGTTAGCGACTTCTTTGAGCGTTCCGTCACCTCCGGCAACAATGATACGTTCATATGCACTGGGATTGATATTGAGAAACGAGCCGTCGGGGCGTGTGTTGTGAAAGACGCAGGCAACATCATGCTTCTCAAAAAAATGTTTGATCATTTTTTTATGATGGTGCAACGCTTGACCTGACTGCTCATTGTAAATGATCAGGAAGCGCACGGGCGTTGTGTTGTGCGTCTGCGTCGTCATACCTATTTTTTGATGGTGACCCAAATTTTGGTACCGATGATACCTAACTCTTTGCGCAAGGCGTTTTCCAAATAACGCACATAGGCAGTGGCGACGGTATCTTTTGGTCGGATGCGCATACGAAAGACAGGAGGCCTGCTGCGGATTTGCTCAAACTCTAAAATGACGGGGCGGCTCGTCCCTAACTGCGCGATTGGTTTGGTGCGCTTGGTTGCCTTGACGATAAACTCATCAAGAACATCTTGTGGCACTTCGATCGAACGATGTTCTTGCACCTTGAGAATCATATCATAGACTTTGTGAACGTGTTGACCCGTGAGCGCTGAGGTGAAGACAATAGGAGCCCACGTGAGGAAAGGGAAGTCACGATGAATTTCCTTGGTGATCTCTTGCTGGATATTGGTGTGTTTCCCTTCAATCAAGTCCCATTTATTGGCAATGATAATAATCCCAACGCTGGTATCCAGGAGTAATTCCGCAAGATGTTTGTCTTGAATGGTGATTGGTTGTGAAACGTCAATTACAAAAAGTGCAATGTCAGCGCGTTTGATGGTGTTGATGGTTTTGGTGACTGATGATGATTCAAGGCCTTTTTCAACACGCGCCTTACGTCGAATACCCGCGGTATCGATAAAGGTAATATCCGTGTCTTTGTACGTAATCGTCATGTCGTTGGGTTCGCGCGTGGTATGCGCCATCGGTGAGACGATGACCAAGTCCTCACCAATCAGCTTGTTGAAGAGTGATGACTTGCCAACGTTCGGGCGTCCAATCATGGCAACGTTAAGGTCAGAGGTGAATTCACGATACCCTTCTTTTTCCGAAAGACCAGTTGCGAGCAAGTGGTTGGTGACTTCGTCGAGGAGATCCCCCAGCCCTAAACTTGTTTTTGCCGAGACGCC
>CAYRMM010000121.1:0-2100 GCA_964425425.1 uncultured Gammaproteobacteria bacterium
CAGTTGGCCCCATGAAGAGAAATGACGCAATCGGCCGCCCCTCTTCTTGCACACCGGCGCGTGAACGGCGAATCGCGTTTGCGACAGCACGAATCGCTTCTTCTTGACCAATCACACGCTTTGCCAATTCAGCTTCCGCATCAACGAGTTTCTCCATTTCGCTTTGCAGCATCTTATTAACCGGAATGCCGGTCCAGCGCGAAACGACGCCGGCGATATCTTCTTGAGTAATTTCTTCTTTAAGAAAACGGTGATCTTTTTGAATCTTGGCAAGCTTTTTTTCAAGCGCGGTGATTTCTTTTTCCAATTCAGGAATCTTGGCGTAACGAATCTCGGCAACTTTTTGGAATTCTTGACGACGTTCTAAAATATCCGCCTCTTGTTTCATGCGGTCAATATCTTTTTTATTGTTTTGAATCTGATTAATCAATTCCTTTTCGTTGCGATACTGCAACTCCATTGCCGATGACGACTCCTTTAACTCAGCAAGCTGCTTTTCTACTTTCTTTAATTTTTCTTTCGTTTCTTTATCGTCAGACCCTTTGAGCGCTTCGCGTTCAATCTCAAGCTGCATCATCTTGCGCTTAATCTTATCAAGCTCTTCAGGCATTGAGTCAATTTCCATACGAATCACCGAAAGCGCTTCGTCAACCAAATCAACTGCCTTGTCAGGTAAGTTACGGTCAACAATATAGCGCTGTGATAATTCAGCAGCGGCAACCAATGCCGAATCATTAATCTTCACACCGTGATGCACCTCATACTTTTCTTTGATACCACGCAAAATAGCGATGGTTGCCTCGATACTTGGCTCATGCACCATCACCGGCTGAAATCGGCGCTCAAACGCGGCGTCTTTTTCGATATACTTTTGGTACTCTTTGAGCGTTGTCGCTCCGACAGTGCGCAACTTACCGCGAGCAAGGGCGGGTTTAAGGAGGTTTGACGCATCAAGTGAACCTTCGATCGCACCCGCTCCAACGAGGGTGTGAAGTTCGTCGATAAACAAAATAATATTTCCCGCCGAGTGTTCAATTTCTTTGATCACGGCTTTGAGGCGATCTTCAAATTCTCCACGAAACTTCGTGCCGGCAATCAACGCACCCAAATCAAGGGCTAACAACTCTTTATTCTTCAAAGTCTCAGGCACATCTCCCGAAACAATGCGCTGCGCCAATCCTTCCGCAATGGCGGTCTTACCAACACCAGCTTCACCGATGAGCACCGGATTATTTTTTGTTCGGCGTGACAACACCTGCATCACGCGACGAATCTCATCGTCACGTCCGATGATCGGATCAATCTTTTCCTGGCGCGCCTGTTCGGTCATGTTAATCGTGTACTTTTCCAACACTTGGAACTTCGACTCCGGATCAGGATCTGTCACGCGCGTTGAACCCCGCAATTCCTTGAGAATCTTAAGCACATCGTCATATGACACTTTGAACGAATCCAGAACCGTTTTAACGGTAGACTTTACATTTAACATGGCGAGCAAGATATGCTCGGTGGAGATATACTCGTCACCCAAATTTTTTGCCTCAACTTCCGCGCCCGACAAGACGCGCGCCAACGACTCCGTGAGGAACATCTGCGTAATTGAAATTTCAACTTCTGATTTGGGCAAGATATCAATCTGCTTATAGAGGAGTGCCTTCATCTTGGCAACATCAACTTCCAATTTACGCAAAATCGTCACCACCAACGAGTCATCCTGGTGGAGCAGGGCAGTGAGCAGATGTAAAACATCAACCTGTTGATTCGCATTATCGATAGCAATTTGCTGCGCGTTACGTACCGCTTCTTGAGATTTTGTGGTGAATTTGTTGAACATGGGGGGATTAAGGTTAAGGGTAAGGGTTAGGTTACAAGGTTAAGGTTAATAATTAACATTGAATCATTAAGTATGAACCTTATCCTTAATTTTCTTGTAATCAGTATATTCCATTAGCAGTCAAAAGGCAAGAGTGCTAACGGAAGTATGCAAATGGATGCGAATAGGATAAACGCCAGGACCATTAATCTGAATAAATAGCTAATATTAGCGTGAATACTACTATTCTAATACAATAGTATTGACATATTGTCAAAAGTATGTTA
>CAYRMM010000122.1:0-2057 GCA_964425425.1 uncultured Gammaproteobacteria bacterium
GTGATGCTTCGCGGTGTTATCAAATTTTGAGCAATCGCGTTATACGGCTCCTCGACAACAAGCGTCTGCTCAGCAGCAAACTGCTGAGCAAAAAAATAATTCGCCATCTCGTCAGGCCAACTAAACCGATCGGGTGCAATCCCAAAACGTGGCCATGCATATACCGCAGCCAGTAGGACCATCCCTACCGCCACCAACGCCCAACGCGAGTATTTGACAATTAGCTCTTTTTGTTTCATTTCAACACCTCCATTAACCATTTACTATCAACCATTAACTAACTATGCTAAAATTGTAGCATGAAATTCATTCCATACCTAGCTCTTATTGGCATCACCCTCAACACGCTCTTTGTGCAATCAAGCGTGCTGGGAGCGACCCTCACCGTGATCGTGGGACTCATGGTTAGTTTAATGTTAGGTAAAAAATGGCACCCCTCCAACGCCGCCTGGGAGCAGATAATCATCGGCGCACTTGGACTCCTTTCTGCGACGGTTATTATCTTCACCCTTTCCTTTTACACTATTGGCCTGGGTGCCAAGACGGTTATGATCCTCTTTCTCCTTATCATGGCAGCAGCGCTCCTGTACGCCTCAGAACAAACACCGCGCCTGCATGGGCACAAACTCACAGAAGAAGCCGTCTATCTGCACACCCTCTACTATCTCGCGCTGGGTACCAGCGCCTACATGGTTATCACACGCGCGTCTGTTGAAGTCATCACCTCCGTCTGGCACCTCTTTGACGCCACCACGATTGTCAGCATACTCATCACCACAATTACACTCCTCATCCTCAATGTCCGTCAACGTTCCGTATGGCAACTTGCCAATATCGGGGCCTTTTTCGCTCTCATCGTTTCATTAGCAACACTCACCTACCGCCTCGGCTTTGGGTATGATAGTTTCATTCATCAAGCAACAGAAGAACTCCTACTCACTCACGGCACCATTACACCCAAACCACCCTACTACATCGGCCATTACGCGCTCGTGGTGCTCGGTAGCTACGTGACCCAACTCGCACCCACGCTCATCGATCGCTTCCTTCCTGCACTCCTCTACGCACTCTTCCTGCCCACCACCGCCTATATCGGGTTGAGCCGTTACTTCACGGCATCACCGGCGCGACTCTATACGGCCATCACCGCACTCCTCATCTTCCCGCTCTCACTTATTATCAACCCAACACCACAAGCAACCGCACTTATCCTCATGCTCTGCGTCATGCTCTTGTTGCTCGCATGGCTTCAATCACGCAGTATTCCTCTATGGTATCTCGGGTTGATCACCGGGGCGGCGCTCTGCATCCACCCTATCAGCGGACTCCCACTGATCCCACTACTCCTCATCGCTGTGCTTGCGCGCCGACACTCAACGGGCGCATACATAAACGCCGCCCTGGTAACACTCGCGTCAGGCGCGTTATTCCCTGCTGCGTTTGGCGTGGCAAACTTTATAACACCAAACAAAATTACCCTACACGGATTCACCTGGACTCCCGTGCAACTTCTCACCGCGCCATTTGATCGACAGTATCACTTCTTTTTGGATATTGCGTACCTCCTAGGTAACAGCATTCCGTACCTCGTCATGGGTATCGCGGTATGGGTACTCTATCGTGCCTTTCGTCTCAAACGACATCGTTCGCTGATTGTGTTTGCCTTAATGAGCATCGCCTTGTACCTCAACGTCATGATGCTCACCTTCTTTGTCTCCTTTGAAACACTCGCCTCAGCAGAAATCGGTTTCTTTACGGAGCGTGTCAGCGTCATGGCGCTCTACCTCCTCTATCCGCTGATCGCGTATGCCATCATCACCATCAAACTTCCTACAACGTATTACCGCGTCGGCGCGATCGCAGTACTCGGAAGTCTCATAGCAACGAATGTCTACCTCGCCTATCCACGCTTTGATGATTACAACAACAGCAACTTTGTAAATGTGACGATGCATGATGTTCGCGCAGTTGACTTCATCGACAGCATTGCCGATGACTACGCTGTTGCCGCCAATCAAATGATGGCAGCGGCAGCGCTGAAAGTGCTTGGTTTTGAG
>CAYRMM010000123.1:0-2032 GCA_964425425.1 uncultured Gammaproteobacteria bacterium
TCACGCGCTGATTTTGAATACATGACACCGTAAGGCCAAGAAAGTTAAAAATCTGCCCCATCCATGAAGCATCACGACGCGCCAAATAATCATTCACCGTCACGACATGCACACCCTTACCCGCAAGCGCATTGAGATAGATCGGTAACGTTGAAGTCAGCGTTTTACCTTCACCCGTCTTCATTTCGGCAATCGCGCCATTGTGGAGCGTCATACCACCAATCAACTGTACGTCAAAATGGCGCTGGCCGATGACGCGGCGCGACGCTTCACGAACCGTTGCAAACGCTTCGACCAGCAAATCATCAAGCGTCGCGCCGTTCGCGAGGCGCTCACGAAACTCCGCTGTCTTTGCCTGCAACTGTTCATCAGTAAGCGCCTGGAACTGGGGCTCCAGTGCGTTAATGTGGTCAACCAACGGTTGTAATTTTTTGATATATTTTACACTCGGATCACCGAACAATTTGTCCAGTTTTTCAATAATTTTTGATGCCACGTGCGTATCCTATGAATTAAAAGAGGATTTTATAAACAACGCCTAGTGTACCACGGCTACTGTATTTTTTCAATAATACAAAAACTCAGCCCCTTGAGGCTGAGTATCATCCTAGTGATTACGGTTTTTTTCCTTAAACGTCGTGATTTCACGATGCAAAACGTCTTTGCAAGCATCAATTGCCGCATACAAATCCTCCTCAACTTTTTCCGCGCGAAACATCCCGCCTGGATAGGTGAGGTTAACACGACACTTGAAAATCGAACCCTTTTCATGATGTTGCGTCGTCTTGCCGACCACGATATCTGCCGTCAATAACGTATCCATGATATCAACCAATGCCCCAATCTTGTCTTCAAGGTATGATTGAATCGCGTCACTTGAATCAATATGTTCGTACTTGATATTCAACTGCATATGCGTTGGTTTATTGAATTATTTGTATGCTTTTTCACCGTTGACCAACAGCGTGTCTTTAAACTGCTGTTTGAGCTCTTCGGTTTCCGAAAATCTCAAAATAACGGTATGATCGGCAACCTTAGTGATATTATCACTTTGCACCACCGTTGAAACATTCGTGTGGTCATACAATGACGCAATAAGTACTACCTTTTCATCAAGATTGAAGAGGTACAACTCAGTCATATCATCTGAGACTGGATGCAATACGTAACGAAATCCACGTGGCGCCTCAAATGCGTAGGCGCGCCGCTGATCAACACCACCATCGGTGCGACCATAATTAAACTCAACAATACCGCGCATACCGCTGCTTCCCAAGAGGCTGTCATTATCAACGGTTTGAACGTACCATAAGGCACTCGCCGCAATCGCAGCCACAACCGCAATCACCGCAGCAACCCACATCAAACGTCGGCGCATGCGAAATGGCACTGCAAAGCCTTTGAGCTTCCATGGCTTTTGTTTAAGCTCATGCACCCCCCCTACTTCTTCTGTATGCTTCATGTTCATAACTCTGCTTAATTTACTGATTAATCACGATATGCTCGCTCTCCGTCAACGGTGAGTGTCTTCTTAAACCACGAGAGCAGCTCCTGATCGTCCGCCTGCACAATCATAATAGTGTGTCCGGCAACTTGTGTATTGTTGGGGTCAGCCGCAATCCAATTCACACTCGTGTGATCATACACTACCGCTGCCATCACCTGCTCGTTGGCCGCGTTAAAAAACCATAACTCCAAGCTTTGCGCGTCAACGCCCTGGGCTTCATACCGATACTGTGTTGGCAGATCAAAGATGTATGTCCGCTTACTTTGGATATCAGCATCATCACGGCCAATTTCCAACTCGTGTCTTACCAGTTGCTGCACCTGCGGAGCAGCCTCCTCATTACTGATGACATACAACGTTACCGCATATCCTGTGGCAATCAATGCCACAACCGCAAGAATAGTCAGCATAAAATTTCGTACTTTCATGATGTTTTGACTAATTGTAAGAATTCTTCTTCAGAAATCATCGGCACCCCCAACTCCTCCGCTTTTGCCGCTTTGGAGCCTGCCTCTGCTCCTACTA
>CAYRMM010000124.1:0-1970 GCA_964425425.1 uncultured Gammaproteobacteria bacterium
CATAGGTATCCATGATACCTATGAAGCGAGGGTCTGAAGCGGGGAAGAGATGCTCTATCCGCCGCTCAAACGTGCCACGATTTTCTGATCCGGAGAGGATCTGCCGTTTGAGGTTGATGAGGTGCGGGTTCATATAGAGCATGGGTCCTCCTTGTGCTCTTGTAAGGTTCGTAATGCAATAGTTTTACATAATATATATATCTTTGTCAAGTTATGTGCTCAGGCGGAAGTCCCGGTGGGCTTGACGAAGGTAGCATCCTTATGTATACTGATGGCATTACTATTGTCTCGACTCGGTATGTCTCAAGATAACCTGATTAAATTGCAGTGCACTGAAACAGGACACGTGATTTACAGCACGAAAAACAAGAAAAAGATCAAGGAACGCCTTGAGCTCAAGAAGTTTAATCCGTTGTTGCGCAAGCACTCAGTGTACAAAGAAACGAAGTAAAATCCCTCAACGAGGGGTTTTTTCGTATTTACAGACGGGGTAAAGACGGGTATACTATCTGCATACTACTGACATATATATGGAACTTATTGTCCATCCAATTTTTCTCTCAGTGTTTTGGGCGGTTGTGTTGGCCCAAGTGCTTAAAACACTCTTAGATATTAAGCAGCATCGTCGCTTTGATTGGCGGTGGTTGTTTCGAGGTGCCGGAATGCCCTCATCTCATACGGCAACTGTTGCGTCTTTGACAACGGCGGTTTTTTTACATGAAGGAGTCACCACATTATTTATCGTGACATTAGTCTTTGCGGGCATTGTTATTCGTGATGTCATTGGTGATAAGGTTTTTGCCACGCATCAGGAAAATATTATCAATCGATTCATGCAGCAGCTCCTGCACCATGAAAAAGTGCAGTGGAATCATTTGATTGGACATACGCTCGTGGAAGTTGCCGCAGGACTTGTCTTGGGTGTTGCGGTGACACTCGCCGTCTTCTTTCTCTAGTCATTACGTAGCGCACGAGCCTGGACACGGGCTCGTGTTTGCGCTCTTGCTCTTTGTAATAGAACTGTGTCAGAATGCCTCTATATGGATGCCAAAGATAGGATCAAAGAACAACTGAATATCGTTGATATTATCGGCGAGTACGTACAGCTCAAGCGTGCGGGGAGTAACTACAAGGGGTTATGTCCATTCCATGGAGAGAAAACTCCATCGTTTATGGTTTCCGATGAACGTCAAATGTTTCATTGCTTTGGGTGTCACGAGGGCGGTGATGTGATTGCGTTTGTTCAAAAAATTGAACATCTCGAGTTTTTTGACGCCTTGAAATTACTTGCGGATAAGGCGGGAATTCAGCTTGATGAGTTTAAGCATGATCGTCAGCATAATCTCAAGCAGCGCCTCTATGACCTTTGTCACACAGCTGAGCGATTTTATCATTCAGTACTCCTGAGCGCTTCGGCTGCTGCTGAAGCTGTGGCGTATCTGCATCAACGAGGCGTTACTGACGAGACGATTGCTGCGTGGAAGCTGGGCTATGCGCCTGATAGCTGGGATACAACGATGAAGGCGCTCATGAGTAAAAAATTTACTGAGAATGAGATGCTTGAAGGAGGTCTTTTAATTCGCAACGACAAAGGGCGTGTTTATGACCGTTTTCGTGGTCGTATCATGTTTCCGTTGCATGACGCCACGGGTAAAACGGTCGGGTTTACCTCACGCATCCTACCCTCAAAAGATGATGGCAAAACCGGAAAGTATATTAACACGCCGCAAACCCCGATTTATAATAAATCACAGCTCTTATATGGGCTCCATAAGGCAAAAAAGGCTATCGCGGAAAAGGGATTTGCTATTTTGGTTGAAGGAAATATGGATGTGGTGATGTCGCATCAGGCAGGCGTCGCCAATGTTGTCGCGGCAAGTGGCACGGCGCTCACCGAGCAACATCTTCAGGCGTTGGCGCGCTTGACGAACACGCTCTATTTATCATTTGATGCCGATGAAGCGGGGAAG
>CAYRMM010000125.1:0-1481 GCA_964425425.1 uncultured Gammaproteobacteria bacterium
GAACATGCTGACGCGGCGCGTGATCAATTTTTAGCAGTATTTTCAAAAGGGGAGAAGCCGGCTGACATCGAAACAAAGCGCACTTCAACGCGCGTCCTTGCCGATGCGCTGGTGGAGGTTGGTTTGGTTGCCAGCAAGTCAGAAGTGAGTCGCCTTGTTGATCAAAAAGGTTTGAAGGTCAATGATGTGGTCGTGGAAAGTTATGACGCGCAGCTTGAGCCGGGCGTCTCATTGGTGCAAAAAGGAAAGCGGCACTTCATGAATATTGAAGTGGCGTAGGGTATCGTATCTTGACAAAAACGAAAAAAAGGAGTACGCTCGATTATTGCGTTACTCGAGGAGAAAAGAGATGAAAGTCCTGCTCATTGAAGACGATCAACAGATCGTCCGCATGGTTCAGCGGCTGCTCCAGGAGTACAACATCGAGTGTGACGTCGCTTCTTCACTGGTCGATGCGCATCGCGCTGTCGACAACCCCCACACCTACAACTGTATCGTCATCGACGGCAGCTTGGAGAGCGAAGGAGATACGTTGCCTTTGGTTCGTACGTTACAAGATCGTGAATTTCAAGGTGTGATGATCGGTTTTTCGGGAGATTCGACGCTGAATGGCAAGCTCCATGAGGGGGGATGCCACTACGCGATCGACAAGCCCGACTTCATGTCGGTCCTTCGCATCATTCGCAGTCTTGCCTGAGCACCGTTTTTGCCGACGGGTTCCCAATCGTGTGGGGCCCGTCTTTTTTATTCAATGCGAATAATGCCTGCCCCGCACCGTGCGAACGAAGAAAGTTCTGGTGCGTGGGCGAATGCCACAAATTATATGCCCATACCACGAATAGTTAGCATCTATGAACACATTCCTTGAAAAAGCCTTTAATCATGCTACAATAGGTGCATGAATCTGAATGACGAACTCAAACAAACGCTTGCTGATTTTGTAACGTCCCACACGGGCGTTGCTTTTGAGGCGCATCTGATTACCACCCCGCCTCAGCCGGAGATGGGTGATTTGGCGATCCCGTTGTTTACCGTTGCCAAAGAGCTCAAAGGAAATCCCGTGGTACTCGCACAGGAATTAGCCGGTAAGGCAGTGCCGCAGGGATGCGCACGGTTGCAGGCAGCTGGGCCGTATTTGAATGTGTTGATTGATCCGCGCTTTATGAACGAGCGGGTGATTACCGGTATTCGCAAAGGACTGCATACCGACAAGCCACTCAAAGGGCAGCGTATTATGGTTGAGTATTTTTCACCCAACACCAATAAGCCCATGACGGTGGGGCATGTGCGCAACCTGACGCTGGGAGCAACCATTGCCCGCTTGTATGAAGCAGCAGGTGCGAAGGTGATTCGTGCCACATTGTTTAACGATCGCGGTATTGCGATTGCTAAGTCAATGGTTGCCTATGATCTGTTTGGCAAAGGAAAGACGCCGCAATCAGAGAAGATGAAGTCGGATCACTTCGTGGGCCATTACTACG
>CAYRMM010000125.1:1576-1856 GCA_964425425.1 uncultured Gammaproteobacteria bacterium
TCTTGTTTGGTCGTGAGGCAGAAAAAGATCCCAAGCTTGAAGAGATGGCGCGCGAGTATTTGGTGTTGTGGGAAAAAGGTGATAAGCGTATTCGTAAACTCTGGAAGCAGATGAATGCCTGGGTCTATGCTGGATTTGAAGAAACGTTAGCAACTTTGGCAGAAGGTGATTTTGATGTGACCTACTATGAATCTGATATCTACGACAAGGCAAAGGATGTCGTGCGTCGTCATGTCGGGCAGGGGATTTTGAAACAAGGAGAGGAGGGCGAGATTTACGC
>CAYRMM010000126.1:0-1825 GCA_964425425.1 uncultured Gammaproteobacteria bacterium
AGTCCGTGCTTGTATCAAAGTGTAAACTATTTCCACTCGCAAAAGGAGTTTCGCTACCCCACACTGCCCCAGTAATTGTTGCGTCATTGTTGTTGTTCGTCGCATCATCCAGAGACGTGCCTGTCCCTTCTGTAAATAAATAGCCAACAAGTGCTGCGTCATTTTGAGCAACGTCAGGAGCGAGCCGATCATCATCCATCTTCCAATATGACATGATGTTTGCATCAGCCGTTGTCGGCGCCGACGACGTCACAGCAGCATCTGAGGTGATCTGTCCGGTAACGATATTTTCCGTATTCAAAACACCACTTGAGTTAAACGATGAGAGCACCGTTCCCGCGCTTGATTGCAGCTCCAAAAGATTCACGCCTTGTGATGACGCTCCCTGAATGATCAAGCCTTGCGTATTTGAGGCAAGATCAATAAGTAGCTGTCCTGTTGCCGTAATCTCTGCTGTCGTCACGCCGGCAGCGTCAATCACTCCATCTTTATTGATAGATGCTTTTTCTGTGCCATTGTTGCGCACCGACAGGAGCTTACTATCCGCTCCCGTATATTCAGACGCCGTGTCGATAATAACTCCGGTTGAGGTCGGCAGGCCGCTTTCTTGCAACGCACTGACATCAGCAGTGCTCAACTCTGTATCGTACACAAGCACTGCGTCAATCGTACCGGTGAAGTCATTGTTCGCATCAGAGCCATTCGCACCGATCGTAAAGGTTCCATTGTAATATCCCGTATTAGCGGTGCCCGTAGCAGCACTCGCCCCATCAACATACACGGTTACCGCTCCCGCCGTACTTCGTGTAAATCCTACAAGATGCCACTCCCCGTCATTCACGGCAGCTCCCGTCGTCTGAATCGTTGTGCCTCCCTGGAAATATTCGATTTCACCCGTTGACGTCATCGTCAACATAAAGCGTCCCGGATCTGAGTTGTTGATATACTGAGCAAACACCGCCATGTTATCCGTCGTGTTTGATGACTTGACCCACGCAAAGGCACTTTGCGCGGTATTCGCGCTCGTTGTGAGCACGGCTCCCGGCGCGTCAACATAATCTCCCGCACCATCAAAGGTGAGTGCATCATCGTCTGTATATCCAAACGCACCCGCACCCGCAAAGAGCGCGTTCGCAATGAGTCCATGATTTGTTCCCACTATGTCAGCAACATACGTCGCCTGCGATGCGCGGTACTGTCGCATAATCTCATCGCTTGAAAGCGTACGAGAGTACATGACAGGATTCGCAAGCGACCCCGTCCAGTAGCGCGGTGCTGATGCATAGTCCTGCGCGCCAAATCGAACATTAAGTGACGTATCAGCCAATGCTCCCGTCACGGCCGTACTTGTTCCCACCAAAAAGCCGTCGATATACAATCGTGTCCCCACGCCCACTTCAAACGTTGCCATGACGTAGTGCCACGCGTTATCAGAATAGGTAGATGACGAAGTAATGGTTGATCCTGATCCGCTCCGTCGATGCACAAATTCAATTTGCTCAGAAGCGTTCTGTCGAATCATCCATCCATCATTAATGCCGTCATTGTATTTAGCTGCCAAGATCGCATTCGTCGAAAAGTTAGTAGCAGTCTTCATCCACAAGCCGACACTGTAATCACTGGTCAAATCAACCGCCGCTGTATCAGCAACTTCGGCATAGTCACCATTGCCATCAAACGTTAGGGCATTACCGGTCGCAAATGGAGTCGTTCCCGCCCACGTCGCGTTCACAACGGTACCGCTTAGTGCGTTGGTCGAGCTATCAGTCAATGTCGTCCCCGAACCTTCATCTGTCTTAAGCCACAATTCGAGCGCTGCATCATC
>CAYRMM010000127.1:0-1756 GCA_964425425.1 uncultured Gammaproteobacteria bacterium
GTCGGCACCAATCCTGGACGTTCCCCGGGAATATCAATGCCCGTCACCGCACCTAATCCAAATGCACGATAGTACTCCAGTAACCGATCAAGACCTAACCCTGAAAAATCCTCATACCCTCCTCCAACGATATAGAAAAAAGTATTCACCGAATCAGCTAAGGCCTTTCTGATCGTGGTATATCCGTGTCCCCCCGCTCGCCAATCAGGAAAAAACCACAGATTTGCAATTAACAGTCCTCCTGTACTCATAAATCCAGTGCTTGCGGTAATCACGTTTTCCTCAAGCGCCGCAGCGCCAACCAACATTTTAATAGTCGAGCCGGAAGGATACTCACCCTTGAGGGTACGATCAAACAACGGGTTGTTCTGATTCGCAAGATACGCATCATACACCTCCTGAGAAATACCCCCCGAAAACTGGTTGTTGTCATATTCAGGATACGACACAAGTGCACGTACGGCTCCTGAATTCGGGTCCATTACAATAACTGACGCCTTGTGCTTCCCGACCGTGCTCAGGTACTCGCGCGTCATGTCAAAAACCGCGTCTTGAAAATCAGCATCTATCGTCAATTGAATGTTATCACCATGCCGCGCGGGGCGCTCTGAAAGTACTTTAATAATACGTCCAGCTGAGTCGATCTCGAGATCTTGATAACCATACTCACCGCGCAACACCTCCTCGTACGAAAGCTCAAGCCCATTTTTTCCAATCACGTCATTCAAGAAATATCCATCATCACGACGTTGTTCAAGCTCGCGCTCGTTGATTTTGCCAATATATCCAAGCATATGAGAAAATCCCGTATCCGCATACACACGCTGCGTACGAATATCAATGGCAAGCTCAGGAAATGATTCAAATCGAGTGTTCAACGTCAAGCTTTCTTCATACGAAATGTCCGTCTTGATCACCACTGGCTGCGCGTATAACGCCGAATAGCTTCGCAATATATCAGTCAATGCCAAAGGGTCCATCTGGAGCACCTCGGCGATAGTATGCACGCGCTCTTGACGTTCCTGAAGCTGTGTCGGGAGTTGACTAGGTACGATTGTAACGTCAAAAACCGGCTCGTTGCGAACAAGCGGCTCTCCATCACGATCGTACATCAATCCTCGGCTAAAGGGGATGATCTCTGTTTTAGCGCGATTCCCCTCTGCACGCGCATAATAATCATCACCCTTGATCACCTGAAGGTAGGTAACCTTACCGATGATAATTACCAAACAGAGCGCCATAAACGCAAAAAGTGCGAAATATCGTTTGTTGTTAATATATTCACCAAGAAACGAGTGGCGACGTTCATCTTCAGCCCGAGCAATCATCTGCTCTGGCTGATAGTACAAACTCTCCGTCACATCATGAATTGTATGTTGTCGACGTAATTTCATCTTCGAATAAATGCCTTTGTCAATACTTTTGAGACACGAGCAACAATGATAAATACAACTGCCGCTGCGACCATATTCCCGATAATTGTCATCATCATTGCTCGTGCATACTCCTGAGTCAGCAAGATTGCGTACGGCGCTCCAATGACAAATGTTCGCGCATAGGAGGTCAACACCACCAGTCCGTGCAAGGTCATACTGGCAACCATGGTTATGATCAGCGTACTATAGAGCGAGAAATCTGAAAAGACACGGTCTTGCAACAAGCGAATGACTGCATACACACCCCCCCAAATAACGAGAAGTGAGGCTGTCCCTAAAAAACTATAGAGTGAGAAAATGCAGGCACCAAGCGCAAAGTA
>CAYRMM010000128.1:0-1655 GCA_964425425.1 uncultured Gammaproteobacteria bacterium
TGAGCGGCACCGGTAATCATGTTCTTCACGTAGTCGGCGTGACCAGGACAGTCAACGTGAGCGTAGTGACGGTTTGCCGTCTCGTACTCTACGTGCGCAGTCGCGATGGTGATACCACGCGCCTTTTCTTCTGGGGCTCCATCGATCTGGTCGATGCCTTTGTCCTGAGCAGTCAAACCACGGTTCGCAAGAACCTTAAGGATCGCTGCAGTCAAAGTCGTCTTCCCGTGGTCAACGTGACCAAGGGTTCCCACATTTGCATGTGGCTTGCTTCTGTCAAATGTTCCTGCCATTTGAACGTTCCTTCTGTAAGCGACCCAAGCAGCTGATCTATTGAATTCGTATAGACCAGAGCAAGGTTTTACCCAGCCACTTACACTTAATTACTAAGATAAAAAAAGTGATTGCTCAATGCAACCACTCATCTTTGACGCGTATAGGGTCTGCGCTCCGCAAGTCAAAGATCAATGGTCCATTGGTGCGGAAATAGTAGCACAGCCCTAAAAAATTTGCAAGGGTTGGGGGGAATTGGTAAATGGTTAATGGTTGATGGTTAATGGAGGGTGCTGGGAATAAGGGGTTGGCGGGGGGATAAAAAGTAAAAGGTTAAAAGGTGAGAGATTGAACTATCTTCTTTAATCTTAATCTTTGCCCTCTTTTTTCCTTTTATCTTTTCCTCTTTGTATTGTTCTGCATACCCTTCAGCCACTCCCCATACGTGCGCGCCATAGCCTCAAAACTTTGGCTAGCATCAGCTATTTTTTTCTTTCCGTGCCACATCTCAATATGCGCATCAAGCTTGATGGGTCCGGTGTGACGAGGCACGCGCGCAAGGCGTGCAATACGCTGCTTGGCAAGACGAATCACGGCTTGAGGCGATCGAGTCGCGCTTCGAATAAAAGCAGCTGCTGACAAGGGTTTACCCGTCGCCAATTGCACAAACTCAGGAAACGTCTTGGATGAGCTGAGTTCCCACATTTTTTTGACCTCCTTGCCAACGCGTGGATTATCAACGATATATCCGTACTTCGTGTAAAAATACTCACGCCACTGACTCAACGCTAACTCTGCCAAACCATATCCTTGGTAATAACATGACGATTCCCATGAGTAAATATGGGGCACATTCAAAATATTGTACGATTCAAGCTCCATATCCATGTATTTGCGTGAAACCGCCCGCGCAGCGTCCTTAACGACGCTCGCCGTCAACTTCTTCGCCGTATATACCCGGCGCTCAAAATCAGAGACAAACATAATACTCATCATACGCAAGGGTGCGAGCACCTGCAATTGCTTCACTTTACGCTCAAACAACTCAAATGGGTAGGACTCCCCCTTGTCATTATGCGCATAGCGCGTCTTCCATTCGATCGAGCTAAACATCGTATCAGCAAACATGGAGTGTGTTTCCGCCCACGCCGTTGATGACGGCGGATACTCATGATTTAAACACGCGTCAGGCATGCGCGCGTTCAAACGATCACAGGCGTGCGCTCCTTCATGAAAGAGCGTGTTCATCGCAATACTTCCCGCCCCAACTTGTCCAACGACCAAATTACTGGTAAATCCCGCCTCACCTGGCTGCAATTTCCCGTTACGTTCATAGACCGTCTGAGGATAATGACAAAAACCATTGCTATACTTTCCTTCAC
>CAYRMM010000129.1:0-1648 GCA_964425425.1 uncultured Gammaproteobacteria bacterium
TTTTAAAAAAGATTCAGGCTGATGCGTATGACTGTATTTTCATGAACTTTGCCAACCCTGATATGGTGGCGCACACGGGAAATCTGAAAGCAACGATTAAGGCGTGTGAAGTTGTCGATACGCAGATAGGTCGTATTGTGGAAGCAGTTCTTGCGCGCGATGGTATCGTTGTGATTACCGCTGACCACGGCAACGCTGAGGAGTTGCTCAACTTACAAACACAAGACACCGACAAAGAACATAGTACAAACCCTGTGCCGTTGATACTGGTTGCTCGTGATTTGGAAGGGCGCAATTTGGGATTGCCGGAAGGTATTGGTAGCGATTTGTCGGTTGTTCAGCCAACCGGTATTTTGGCTGACGTAGCGCCGACCTTTTTGACGTTGTTAGGATTACCGATTCCACCTGCAATGACGGGAGCTTCTTTAATTGACCCGGAAGACTAGACGATGAGAGCAATGACGATGCCAAGTGTGAGGCCGGCGAGTACTTGCGCGTAGGTGTGCCCTTGGCGCGGTTCGAGATGCGGGTACTTATCTTCAAGGTGATCAGGGAGATCGGCAACGAGCTGGTTGATCATGTGGGCGTGCTTACCAATAGTCATGCGTAAGCCAACCGCGTCACGTAAGACGATAAAGGTGAGAAACATCACCAGGGCAAAAATAGGGCTGTTGATACCAAAGCCTTGCCATGATTCGATGAGCGCGCTGCCCATAAAGGCGGCGTGTGATGAAGGCATTCCTCCATAGCTATCAAATTCTTTCCATGAAAACTTTCCTTGTCGCGCAAAAATCAAGAGTTTGATAAACTGTGCAATGAAGAGCGAGGCGAAGGGCACGATTAAAAAAAAGTAATTCATATGGACGCAGTTATTCAAGCAATTATATTAGGGGTGATTCAAGGAATCACCGAGTTTGTGCCGGTATCCAGCTCGGGGCACTTGGTAGTGATGCATGATGTGCTCAATAACGAGGCGTTGAACACGCTCGCCTTTGATGTCTCGTTGCACCTGGGCACACTCCTTGCTCTTATTATATATTTTTATCGCGATTTGGCCAATTATATTCGGGCCGGCTTTGCCAGTTTGCGTGATTGGAAGGTTGGGGTTGATGAGACGCAAACAATGGCGTGGATGTTGTTGCTATCGATTCTGCCTGCGGGAGTTGTAGGCTATTTCTTTGAAGATATCATTGACCGTGTCTTTCGTGATGTCATGACGGTTGTGGTGATGCTCGTGATAGGGGCGTGCTTATTTTTTGCCGTTGAGCGATGGGGGAAGCGAGAACGTTCAATGCGGCAGCTGACATGGCGTGATGTAGGAGTCATTGCGTGTGCGCAGGCGCTTGCCTTGATCCCGGGAACGTCGCGTTCGGGGATTACGATGACTGCTGGTATGGCGATGCACCTGACGCGTGAAGCTGCGGCGCGCTTTTCATTTCTCATGTCAGCGCCAATTATTGCGGTTGCTGGAGCAAAGAAGGCGCTTGATCTGGTGGCAACGGGGATTACTGGCGATGTGCTGGTTCTGTACGGTGTTGGCGCGTTGGCTGCTGCACTTTGCGGGTATGCGGCGATTGCATGGATGTTGCGTTTTTTGCAGAAATTTTCATTACGTATTTTTGCGTGGTACCGGATGCTTTTGGCGGGG
>CAYRMM010000130.1:0-1542 GCA_964425425.1 uncultured Gammaproteobacteria bacterium
TGCATATTCCCACTCGATTTGCGCGGCTTGGCGCTGCGCTGGGTCTGGTATAGCAATCATTGCATGCCCTTCAATATATCGTCTCTGCGCTCAGCCCACCCCCAAATTAGATTCTGGTTAATCACCTGCAAACTCATCAGGTTTTGCTGTTGCACCAGAAGGCAGGTTGCGCCTATCAACAGCAGCATTGAATTGCTCTTGTATCTGCTTATTGATGTGTGCAATAAGCGGGGCGGCATATTTGTGTGGAAGCTCTCCGAGAGCAGCGTGGATGATCTCAAGCTGTTGATCGTTGAAAGAAAGTACTATTTTTTCCATGCTGTGTCCTTAACTTGCGTAGTAAGGAATTTTGTATCCCAAACCGTCAATAAAAATTGCGATAAATCCCGACGGGTTTGATGGGAGTGCTCGTGTTCCTGCTGACGCTGATGCAGTAACCAGCGTTGAAGGGAAAGAGAGACCTTGATCAGTAAATAGTCGAGCCCCCTCTACTACCACTGTGTTGCTCGCGTGCCATATCGAAACAGCACCAGTTGGCTCTAAAGCGATTCTATGGCCCGACTTAATTTTTATGGCCTCGTTTGTTGAGTAAGTTGCACCAGACAGGTCAATTCCTCTGAGGCACGAGCCGTCATCTTTGATTAAAGCCGGGGAATTGCCTGTATCAACACCGTTGCCCCCATTGTAAAACACTGCACGGGTGTATGGCGCCGAGTTACTAAACACCTCTCGATAGCGTAACCGACCATCGGAGCTGGCCCAATAAGCTCGTGCCCAATCGGTTGCTTCTGTAGCATGCCCTGCAATGTGTATTCCGTTGCGTTGAAAGTTTGAATCAGTAGTTGTTGGTGAAGCTCGGCAAGTAACCTCAATACCTATGGTGTCGCCGGTTGCGTCTGCACTGCCGTTAATGTCGTCAATCTCAAAACAAGCAGCCCACGTTTTTCCGGTAGATCGTTTTTTGGCTTGACCATAAACAGCTACGTTCTCCCCCCCGTCAGCCGCAGCGGAAAGATTGTCCATAACAGACAAAATGCCCCACTCACAGTTTCTAACGCCGCTTGAAACATGTACGTTAGCGATCAGTGCCGCGCTCACCACGCCATTCGTGCCTCCAACATAATTTGCGACACGATCAAGACGAAGGTCTGCGTAATCAGTGGCTTTTGCGTGGTTCCTGCGGATAGTATAGGCATGTCCGATGATGCAGCGAACTATACCGGGAAGGTTTAGTAGGTCAAGGTTAGACTGAACATCGAACCCCACCCACCAAGCCACTTCTTTAGTTCCGACTACACTTCCAACAATATAAGGGCCGGTTGAAGGAGGCACGAGGATGGTTCCTCCGGGGACAACTGCGTTATATGCCCCCTGAAAAGCCGCCGTGTCATCCACCACCCCATCACCCACAGCCCCAAAATCCTTGACGCTTACAAACTCCCGCAACTTGCTCTGCACATCCGTGGCAACTGCGCCTGCACCTGCGGGTGTGTAGCCCACCAGAGAAGCGCCAGAGGGGGAGGCGAGGTTTTGGCGCAGGAT